>JAEZCV010000033.1 GCA_023429985.1 Bacteroidota bacterium
TTATTTCTTTTTCAGGTTGTTGATTAAGGTTTGAATCTTATCCAGCTCCTCGGGAGATAAATTTGAATCTCCATTACCCAATGCCTGCAAAACTAACTGGGACGACGATCCGCCAAATAAAGAATCGATCATTTTATTTAAAAGGTGTTTTTGCGTCTTTTCCCTGTTTACCGCAGGTTGATAAACATGGGTCCTCATCGATTCGTCACGCTTCACAAGGCCTTTTTCATGCATGATCTGCATAAGTTTCAGCGTAGTGGTATAGCCAACATCCTTGGTCCGCGACAGCATTTCATGAACCTCTCTAACGGTAGCTACATCTTTGGACCAGAGAATATTGAGTATTTCCAGTTCACTTTCTGTTGGCTTAATATATTTTGCTGCCATAATCGGAATTTTCATGACGAATATACGACTGATTTCGTATCAACAAATAGCATTATCGAAATTTAATATTTATTAACATAAATTAACCATTAAAGGTTTGCTCACATGATAACAGGAATTTAAGGGGAGGGGGGTAAAACTATTTAAATAATGGGATCATTATTTTCCCATCAATTAAAACAATAGATTTGATTATGACCAAAATCATCACACTTACTTTTAATCCGGTAATAGATAAAACATCATCGGTAAAACGTATCGTTCCCGATAAAAAACTTCGTTGTGAAACTCCTGGTTTTGCACCAGGCGGTGGTGGAATAAATGTAGCCAGGGCATTGAAGAACCTGGGGGGGAAGGCCCAGGCAATTTATCCGGTGGGTGGTCATTCAGGGAAATTCTTAATTGACCTTATGGCGGAAGAATCCATTGAAAGCATCACCACCGAAACGGGAAGTCGTACAAGAGAAAATTTTATTGTGGTAGATTCAGATTCAAAGCAGCAATACAGGTTTGGTTTTCCGGGTGAAGCTATTTCTGAAAAAGAGCAGGAGAATTTACTTCAATTGGTAGATAAACAGGATATGGACATTTTGGTGGTCAGCGGCAGTTTACTTCCCGGAATGGATCCGGCGATAGTTGGCACAGTTGCCGGGATCGCAAAGAAGAAAAATGCAAAACTTGTTTTAGATACCTCTGGAGAAGCCTTGAAATCTTCTCTTAAAGCAGGCGTTTACCTGTTAAAGCCAAATCTTGGAGAGCTTAGTTCTTTGGTGGGAAAGGAAGAAGTTGGGGATGATGAAGTGAACGCCATAGCCAGGGATATTATCGAAAAGGGCCAGTGCGAAGTGGTAGTTGTTTCTATGGGTCCACAAGGGGCAAGACTTGTTACCAAAAATGAAATCCTGCATGCCGCTGCACCCATAGTAAAAAAAATAAGTACACTGGGAGCAGGTGATAGCATGGTAGCTGGAATGGTATGGGGATTGACGCAAAAATGGTCCATGACCGAAACATTAAAATATGGAGTGGCCTGTGGAACAGCGGCAACCATAACTCCCGGATCTGAGTTATGCAGGAAGCAGGATGTTGAAAGACTGCTCAGGTGTATAGAAATTACAAAAGCAGGAAGGTCGTAAAATAAAAGCCCCCGCCTAAGCAGGGGCGGGGAACTTTAGTTGTCTCTCACAAAGCAGAACTATTTTAATATAACGGTATTCGGATTATGTGCTTGCGCTGTTACCTTAATAGACTGCTCCTTTTTTGAATTCGCTGCATTATCATCAATAATTTCTTTAGTTCCATACATTTCAGCCAGGGTAGGTGCAATTACCAGGCTTACAATGGACATAAGTTTAATAAGAATGTTCATTGAAGGACCTGAGGTGTCTTTAAACGGATCGCCCACGGTATCTCCCGTTACAGAAGCCTTATGAGGATCTGAACCCTTATAAAATTTCTCGCCATTAATATCTACTCCTTTTTCGAAGCTTTTTTTGGCATTATCCCAGGCGCCACCGGCATTGTTCTGGAACATTCCCATCAATACACCACTTACAGTTGCCCCGGCAAGAAATCCACCCAGGGCTTCAGGGCCAACTAAAAATCCAATGATCAATGGCGAAACGATGGTGATAGCTCCAGGAAGCAACATTTTTTTAATGGAAGCTTCTGTTGAAATAGCCACACATTTATCATATTCAGGTTTGCCCGTACCTTCCATAATTCCGGGAATGGAACGGAACTGCCTGCGTACTTCTTCCACCATGGCCATTGCAGCTTCTCCCACTGCACGAATGGCAAGGGAAGAGAATATAAAAGGTATCATTCCACCTACAAATAAACAGGCAAGAACGTCGGCTTGGTAAATATCAATGCCATCAATACCTGCAACACCCACAAATGCAGCAAATAGTGCAAGGGCGGTTAACGCTGCGGATGCAATGGCAAAACCTTTACCTGTAGCAGCGGTTGTGTTTCCCACCGCGTCCAGGGTATCTGTTTTCTCTCTTACTTCTTTGGGCAGTTCGCTCATTTCGGCAATACCACCTGCATTATCGGCAATTGGGCCGAATGCATCAATGGCAAGTTGCATAGCCGTAGTGGCCATCATACCTGCAGCGGCAATTGCCACACCATATAATCCTGCAAATTCGAACGAACCCCAGATGCCACCTGCTAAAACAAGTATGGGAAGGAAGGTAGATTCCATACCAACTGCCAGACCACCAATTACATTGGTAGCATGGCCTGTTCCCGATTGGCGTACAATGCTGTTTACCGGGCGTTTGCCCATAGCTGTATAATATTCGGTTATGATACTCATTAGAGTACCTACAACCAATCCTAAAACAATGGCACCAAAAACCCCATTCTTTGTGAACTCAACATTTCTCAGCATCATGGTTTCCGGTAAAAGCCAGTTCACCAGGAAATAAGAAGCAATGGCAGTTAGTACAATGGATCCCCAGTTACCCATGTTCAATGCTTTTTGAACAGCTGAAGTACTTACGCCGGCCGCATCAGAAATGCGAACGAAAAAGGTTCCGATAATTGAAAATAAAATACCCACTCCTGCAATTACCATCGGTAAAAGGATGGGACCATAACCGCCAAAATTATCGGCGGAAATTGTTTCCTGTCCTAATACAATAGTTGCCAGAACCGTTGCCACATAAGATCCAAAAAGGTCGGCACCCATACCTGCCACATCACCCACATTGTCGCCTACATTGTCGGCAATAGTAGCCGGGTTGCGCGGATCATCTTCCGGGATGCCTGCTTCCACTTTTCCAACCAGGTCGGCACCAACATCGGCAGCTTTGGTATAAATACCACCACCTACACGGGCAAAAAGTGCAATACTTTCAGCACCGAGAGAAAATCCGGTAAGCACTTCAATGGCACGCAACATTTCACCTGAGTTAACGCCTGCATCGGCAGCAAACCATCCGCGAAGTATGATAAACAATCCACCCAGTCCTAATACGGCAAGTCCTGCAACACCCATTCCCATAACGGCACCGCCGGTAAAGGAAACTTTTAAAGCTTTAGATAAAGATGTTCTGGCTGCATGTGCCGTACGCACATTGGCTTTGGTGGCAGCGCGCATTCCAATATAACCTGCCAGTGCACTGAAAAACGCACCTACAATAAAAGAAACAGCAATTGACCAGTGGGAGTGTTCATTTCGTGTAGCCATAAAACCCAGGAGCAGGGCTACGATTATTCCAAAATAGGTGAGGATCTTCCATTCGGCCCTTAAAAAAGCCATAGCGCCTTCGGAAATGTAGTTAGAGATCTCTTTCATCCTGTCGGTACCGGCATCCTGTTTACTCACCCATATAAACTTCCATAAAGTGTACAGCAAACCAATTAAACCCATGGCGGGAACTAAATAGAACACGTAGGAGTTCATGCTATTTGTTTGTTTAAGTTAGTGATGGTCACACATCTATAATAGCGTGAACCATTGTTTTTTAGTTAATAATTATTGTCCCGTTTTTGCGGGAGGCAAAGATAGGGGTTGAGGTGCAAAACTTGCAAGAGGTTATTTTGGTGAATAGTGAAGGGTGAATAGTGAATAGGGTTCCGTGCGACGAAGCTTTAGCGAAGGGGTGTGGTGAGGACCAAAGATTAGCTAGCAGCAATTGAAAATATTTTTAAAAGATGCTATTTTTGCAAGTTCACCATTCACCATTCACCATTCACTATTCACTATTCACTATTCACTATTCACCATTCTGTCGCTATCCATCCAATCCATATCATTATTCCAGTTTAAAAATTATCCCAGCAGGGAATTCATTTTCCCGGAAAGGATTACGGGCATTTGTGGGCGTAACGGACTGGGAAAAACCAACCTCCTTGATGCCATCCATTATCTCTGTTTTACCAAAAGCTATTTCAGCCGCCAGGATGCTCAAAATGTTGCTCATGGAGAGAAGGGCTTTCGACTGGAAGGAAATTTTGACCTGAACGGCCAGAAAGAAAAAGCTGTGTGCGTTTTAAGAGAAACAGGGAAAAAAGAATTCAGTGTGAATGGTGAGGCTTATGGAAAATTCTCTGCCCATATTGGAAGGTATCCACTTGTGATCATTGCCCCAGATGATATTCAGCTGATTATAGGCGCCAGTGAAGAAAGAAGAAAATTTATAGATACCCTGCTTTCGCAGCTCGACCCGGAATATCTCCGACACCTCATTGCGTATACAAAAATTTTACAGCAACGCAATTCCTTCCTTCGCAATTACCAGAAAAATTATTCTAAGGATCTGTCGGTGCTTGATATACTTGATGAGCAGCTTTCAACTTCCGGTGATCATATATTTGAAAAACGAAGAAGTTTTCTTCTTGAATTTCTTCCACAAGTAAAGCTGTTATATAATGACATCTGCCAGCGGTACGAGGACGTAAACCTGTTATATGAATCGGAAATGCACAATCAACCGGTTTCAGAATGGCTGAAAAATAACCGCCAGAAAGACCTCATGCTGCAAAGAACCGCATCCGGAATTCATCGCGATGACCTGATGATTCAACTTTCAAATCAGCCTTTTAAAAATATTGCTTCGCAGGGACAAAGAAAAAGCATGTTGTTTGCCCTGAAGCTTGCTGAAATGGAAACCATCAAAAAACAAAAATATTTATCACCTATATTATTGCTGGATGATGTTTTTGAAAAACTGGACGAGGAAAGGATCACTAACCTTTTAACCCGTATAGTGGAAGATGAAGAAACCCAGGTATTTATTACAGATACCAACTGCAAAAGGCTGGAAGACAAGATAGCAGGGCTGAGTGGCACGTACCAGATGATAGCGGTGTAGCGGTTGCGGCACCCACTCACCATTCACTATTCACCATTGACTATTCAACACTATTCCCTTATTTTTGCGGCTCAAAATCATAGCCTTGGCTACAAAATTTTCTAAAGAAACATATCTCTACTGGTACGAACTGATGCAGCTCATCCGCCAGTTTGAGCTTACTGCAGAAGAGAAATACAAAATGGAAGGCAAGATCCGTGGTTTCTTTCATGCCTATGTAGGGCAGGAAGCCATTGCTGCCGGCTGTATGACAGCAACGAAGCCCGAAGACCTTTTCATTACTGCCTATCGCGACCATGGACTGGCTATTGCCAAGGGCATTTCTGTGAATTCCTGTATGGCTGAACTCTATGGAAAAGCCACAGGCAATGCCAAAGGAAAGGGTGGGAGCATGCACTTTTTTGGTAAAGAAGCCAATTTTTATGGCGGTCATGGTATTGTAGGTGCACAAATTGGTACGGGAGCCGGACTTGCTTTTGCCGAGCAATACCGGGGAACCGATAATGTTTGTCTTACTTATTTTGGCGATGGCGCTGCCCGGCAGGGTATGTTGCATGAAACATTTAACCTGGCCATGCTCTGGAAGCTTCCTGTAATTTTTATTTGCGAGAATAATAATTACGCCATGGGAACTTCTGTAGGCCGTACTTCCAACATCACTGATATTTATAAACTTGCCGATGCTTACGAAATGCCTGCCGATGTTATTGACGGCATGAGTGCGGAAGCTGTTCATGAAGGCGTGAGCCGCGCTGTGAAAAGAGCGAGAGAAAAGGGCGGTCCAACCTTACTTGAGATCAAAACCTATCGCTATAAAGGGCATTCTATATCAGACCCTCAGAAATACAGAACCAAAGACGAAGTGGAAGAATACAAAGGAAAAGATCCCATTTCCGCTTTATTAAAGAATATTTACGAGAATGGCCTGGCATCGGAAGAGGAAATCAGGCAGATTAACGAAAGAGTTGACAAAGCTGTTGAAGAAAGCGTGAAATTTGCCGAGGAATCTCCATGGCCCGACGACAGCGAAGTGTTGAAGGACATCTACGTAGATCAAAACTATCCATTCATAACCGATTAATTTTTATTCAAAAAATCTATTCATGGCCGTAGTAAAACAAGCCCGCCCCAAGGCTGAAAATGAAGTTGAAGTTGACAGAGCCCAGGATTTCTGGACAGCCAATGGTCGTAAGATCATGATCGCTGGCGCTGCGCTTATTATTTTAATAGGAGGGTATTTTGCCTATAACAGTTTTATAGTTGCACCTAAAGAAAAGAAAGCTTCTGAAGCTATTTTCAAAGCAGAAGAATACTTCCGCATGGATTCATTGCAAAAGGCATTGAATGGAGATGGACAGTTCCCGGGTTTTGAAAGAGTGATCAGCCAGTATGGTGGAACCAAAGCCGGCAACATGGCTAAGTTTTATGCAGGCAGCATTTATCTTCAGTTAGGTCAGCACGACAAGGCAATTAATTACCTGAAAGATTTCGAAACCGATTCCGACCAGGTACAGGCAAGGGCATACAAGCTTTTAGCCGATGCTTATGGCGACCAGGGAAAAAATAAGGAAGCACTTGCCAATTATAAAAAAGCAGCTTACGAATTTGAAGACGAAGGACTGAGTACTTCAGAATATCTTTTTATGGCCGCTTATTTTGCCGATAAGGTGATGAACGATAAGGACCAGGCAATTGAGCTCTATAAAGAAGTAAAAACAAAATTCCCGCGTTCATCATTTGCAATGGAAGCCGACAGGTACCTGGGCGCTTTAGGAGTTTATGAAGTGGAATAAATAATTTATGGCAGATATAAAAAACAGTAATCTCCTTGAAAAAATTGAGGGCATCCATGAAATAAAGGATGCCCTTGTTGTTTTGGTAAAAACTGAATGGAATGCTGCAGTGGTAAATGAGTTGGAAGCAGGTGCAATTAGAATCCTGGAACAATACGGAGTTTCTACGCGAACGATAACCGTTCCGGGTGCAGTTGAAATTCCTTTTATCATTAAACAGTCCTGGGCACAGACAAATGCGCCATCGGCATTTATTGCGCTGGGTTGTGTGATCAAAGGCGATACGCCTCATTTCGATTATGTATGCCGGTCGGTAACCGACGGTATAACTTCTTTAAATCTTTCCATGGATGTTCCTGTAATTTTTGGTGTATTAACCGTGAATAACCAGGAGCAGGCCAATGAAAGAATTGGCGGTAAGCACGGACATAAAGGAGAAGAGGCAGCTATTACTGCTTTAAAAATGATGGTGCTGAATCATAAACTGAAGGAGTTGAAATGAAAGTGCAGTTATTCATTCCCTGCTTTGTAGACCAGTTGTACCCACAGGCTGCTTTCAATATGAAAAAGGTATTGGAGAAAGCAGGTTGCACAGTTCAATATAATACTGCACAAACCTGTTGTGGACAACCTGCATTTAATGCTGGTTATTGGGATGATGCAAGATCGGTATGTAAAAAATTCCTGGAAGATTTTAAAGAAGATCTTCCCATTGTAACGCCCAGCGCCAGCTGCGCAGGATTTATAAAAAATTACTACGCTACGCTCTTCGATAATTCATCGGTTCACAATGAAGTGATAGCAGTAAGTGCACGCTGTTTTGAATTCACCGAATTCCTGGTGCATCATTTAAAATTTACCAATGCAGATGCAAAGCTTGAAGGCAAAGCAACTTACCATGATTCGTGTGCAGGGTTGCGTGAGTGCAAGATCAAAAACGAACCTCGTTTGTTATTGCAAAATGTAGAAGGACTTGAACTGGTTGAAATGAACGACGTGGAAACATGCTGTGGATTTGGTGGAACCTTTGCGGTAAAGTTTGAACCCATTTCAATAGCAATGGCCGAACAAAAAGTGGAGCACGCATTAGATACCGGTGCGCAATATTTAATTTCAACCGACCTTTCCTGCCTGATGAATTTGCAGGGATATATTGATAATAAGGGCTACACTTTAAAGACCATGCATATTGCAGATGTACTGGCAGAAGGTTGGGATGCATAAATAAAATACTATGGCTTACTGGCTTGTTAAATCAGAACCTTTTAAATACAGTTGGGATGATTTTGTAAAAGAAGGAATGGCTGTATGGGATGGAATAAGAAATTATGCCGCGCGCAATCATTTGCGTGATATGAAAAAAGGCGACCAGGTTTTCTTTTATCATTCTAATGAAGGATTGGAAATTGTTGGTATTGCAAAAGTTTCAAAGGAATCTTACCAGGATCCCACCACCGAAGATCAGGCATGGCTGGTGGTTGAACTGAAGCCATTTAAAAAATTAAAAAATCCTGTTTCGCTCAAACAAATAAAAGAGGAAAAATCTTTGAAGGATATGGCATTGCTGCGTATCAGCAGGTTATCTGTACAACCGGTGAAGGAAGAGGAGTGGGAGAAAGTAATGGAGATGAGTGACCTTGCTTCAAAGGGGAAGCCCGTTAAATAAGAATTGATGTTTAATTCTAAATATTTTTATAGGTTTTCTCGCAAAGAACGCAATTAGGGAGCGCAGAGTGCGCAAATATTTCTATTGCGTGAAACCCTTTCGCAAAAAAATCAATTTATCTTCAACTTATTCATTACAAACCCAACCAGGTCCTTAATAATTAGATTTTTAAAAACATACAACTGCAGCATTACATAAACCACCGCACAAAAGCTTCCTGTAAGGCCAAGAATTACAAATGCATTATCCGAGAACAGGCGTGCTATAAATATCAATGGAACAAAGGCAAGTGAACTTAGAATGATGGTGCCTGTTAGCCTTGCTGGAAAATGCACAGGCAGTTCTTTTAGGGCATAGTAGCCAAGGAAAATACAAACTACCAGTTCAGCCAAAATACAGGACATGGCGGCGCCCATTTCCTGGTAAAGTGGACAAAGAATAAGATTGGCTCCAATGCTTACCACACTTCCAGTAATAACGCCTCTGAGTATTTTATTTTCTTTTCCAAAAGGAAGCAGTATCTGTACAAAGAAAATATTTCCAAGTCCTATAATCAGTGGTAATAAAGAAAGCAGCTGCAGCACAGGTGTGGAAGGAATAAATTCTTCTCCACCCAAAACCAGGATGATTTCTTTCGATGCAAGGAAAATAAATAGGGTTAGCGGAATTGTAATCGTTAGCACATATTGCATGGACCTGTTAATGATTCTTTGTGCTTCTTTCTTATCGCCTGTTTCTACCAAAAATGACATCCTCGGCAACAGCACGCCGCCCAAATCATTGATAAAATTATGAGAAAGCCTGATGATCTTCAAAGCAGTTGTGTAAAACCCAACTGCAAGGCTTCCTGCAATAAATCCAAGTATCACGGTATCAAAAAAAGTATAGATGCTGAGTGTAATGGATGTAAGAAAGAAAACAAAAAGCGGACGGAAATGTCTTTTGGGATGGGCATCCCTGGTATTCAAACCTTTTCTTTTTAAAACATAAGAAAGATCAATGATCAAAATGATAAGGTTGGAAGCTATGAGTATGCCATAATATATAACATAGTCAGATGCCTGGCGCACCAGCACAAATACGGCAATGAGTCCTGCTATTTTAATAATAAATGAACGCCTGGCTAAAAATTTAAAATCTTCCAGTCCGTGAATGAACCATTCCAGTCCGAAAGCACTCATCACAATATTTACAACAGCCAGTGTTATTAAAGCTTCCTCCGTAAATACATCCGGCCTGGAAAATATCATTACGGCAAACAGCACCAGGCTTATAACGGTAATGACTAAGTGCAACAAAACAAGTTCTGTTGTTGACCTTGATAGCAGGCTTTTATCCTTCCTCGACCTGGCTATTTCACGGGCACCAAAAAATGGAATTCCAAATGCGGCGAATAAAATAAAAAACTGTGATGTGTAATCAATGAAATTGATCTTTCCAATGTTCTCCGGGCCGAGTACCCGCGAGATATATGGGAATACTATAACAGGAGCGGCACTGTACAGGAAGGAAACAGCAAGCTGGTATAGCAGTTTGGGTTTTAAACTCGTCACAACCCGTTAAATATCGGAAAGTATTGCTGATGATAAAAACTAGCGGTTGCCTTTTCCTTTTTTTCCTTTGGATTTATTTTTTTCTGATTGTGCTTTCAGTTTTTCCATATCAAGATTTCCCTCTTTATCTAGGAGAGGATCGGGCATAGGGAAATCGCCATCTTCCAGTGCCTGGTCAAATACTTTTTCAATATGAAGCCATTTGCCATCTACCCATTTAAAGCCTTCATAATCGCCATCGGGCACAAAGGTCCAGGGACTTTCCGGTTCGTCGGCTTCCGATACCAGGTGGTCTATCAGGATGATGCCCAGTTCTTCATCGTAATTAAAAGTAGTGGAGGCGTCTTTTTTATATTCAATGCTATAACGGAACTGCGTAGGTTTTTTAATGCTGTCTTTATCAAAACTGAAAAATGGTCCGCCGAAAACCGGCTGGTTCCTGTT
>JAEZCV010000205.1 GCA_023429985.1 Bacteroidota bacterium
CCCCTTTTACAAGCCACCATCCTCTTCCACCTAAGAGGTCGTTTATAATGATTTCGTAAAGGTTAAGTGTGAAGCCCAAGGACGAAAAAGGGTTAAGGTTATGAACTTCAATCTATTCTACACAAACATGATACCAATTGGTTATTTCCTGAACAGGGCCGTTTTTATGGCTGGTTCAGCAATTATTGTTGATTTTTCCCACCAATAATTCCCCAATTTGCATAATGTATGTAAAGAACGCGTAATCTATTGGTTAGCAACGGCCTGTTTTCATGGGTGTGCTCTTTTATAAAGAAAATTGTGTGCCATGGCTTTTACCTAAACACTGATCTTTCATATAACTTTGGCCGCACATGAAGATCGCGGTGAATACCAGGCTGCTTTTACCCCATAACCTGGAAGGAATTGGGTATTTTATTCGGGAAGTATTTACCAGGATGGCGGTCAATCACCCTGAGCACCAGTTTTTTTTCATTTTCGACCGCCCTGCCGATCCATCTCTAAGCTTACCGTCTAATATAAAGGTGATAGAAGCAGGTCCTCCGGCACGCCACCCCGTTTTATGGAAGATCTGGTTCGACCTGGTAATTCCTGGCAAGCTGAAAGCATTGAAAGCCGATGTTTTTGTTTCTCCCGATGGCTTTTGCTCCCTGCATACCCGGGTGCCCCAATGCATGGTGGTACACGACCTGGGATTTTTACACCAGCCCACGGCCTATAAGAGCTCACATTTAAAATACCTTAGATACTATGCACCCAGGTTTTTAAAAAAAGCGGCAACCATTGCAACCGTTTCGGAATTTTCGAGAAACGATATCCTCAGCAATTTTCCGAATACAAAAGAAGTGAAGGTTGTATACAGTGCAGTTAAGAAAGAATTTCAACCCACCGCTTACGATGTGCAGGACCAGATGCGTGAAAAATATACCGGTGGAAAGCAGTTCTTCATTTATGTAGGCGCGCTGCAGCCCCGGAAAAACCTTGTGAACCTCCTGAAAGCTTTTTCGATTTTTAAAAAACGATTGAAAAGCGAAATGAAAATAGTTTTTTGCGGCCGGCTTGCCTGGAAGAATAATGAATTTTTGGAGTTATTGAAAACCTATAAATACCGGGAAGATGTGATTTTAACCGGATACCTGCCGGAAAAAGAACTGGTGGCTCTTATAGGTTCTGCTTATGCACTTGTTTACCCCTCGTTTTTTGAAGGCTTTGGCGTTCCCATACTGGAAGCCATGCACTGCGGCGTGCCGGCCCTTACATCGGCAAATACATCAATGCAGGAAATTGGAGAAGACGCTGCCTTGTATTTTGATGCTGCAGATCCAAAAGACATGGGTGAGAAACTTATGATGATCTATAAAGATGAAACTTTGCGCTCCAGGTTAATTGAAAAAGGCAGGACAATAAAAGAAAAATACAGCTGGCAGCTAACATCCGAATTGGTATGGGAAGCAATTGTTGCAGCGGCAGCTAAAAAATGATACTTGCTGCTATTCATTACCTTCGCGGCCATAAACAAGTATATGAAAAAGTCAACTATTCAAATAGGGGTGGAACTTGATGACGCAAGGGTACCTCAAAACATAGAATGGAAAGCCAGCGACAGCACCATTGAAAAACCCCAGCAGGCAAAAGCATTTTTGCTTTCGCTTTGGGATGGTGCAGAAAAAACTGCTTTGCGCATAGACCTTTGGACGGGAAAAATGATGGTTGATGAAATGGCAGATTTTTATTACCAGACCATGATGACCATGGCCGATACTTTTGATCGTGCCACAAAAAATACAGAACTGGTTAACGATATGAAAGATTTTGCGAAATCTTTTTATGCCAAGTTCCGCGAACAACAGATGAAGGAAAATAAACTGGAAAAATAATCACATTCTGATGTTGCAGAATTACCTTAACAACTAAACCTGCCTTCGGCAGTAAGGCAACTAAACCAACTTTTACCTATGGCTCTCGAACAAAACATTATGGCTGAAATGAAAGAAGCCATGAAATCGAAAAACGAAGCAGCATTACGTGGACTGCGCGCTATAAAGGCTGAGATCATAAAAGCTAAAACAGAACCCGGTGCGGGTGGGGAACTTTCCGGTGAAAAGGAAATGGCATTGCTGCAAAAAATGATGAAGCAAAGAAAGGATTCACTGGAAATATACCAGCAACAGGGCCGTGAAGATCTTGCAGTAAAGGAAGAAGAAGAAATGGCGGTGATCGCAAAATTCCTTCCTGCACAAATGAGCCAGGAAGCATTAATTGAAGAAATTAAGAAAGTGATAGAAGAAACCGGTGCCGCTTCGCCTGCCGATATGGGTAAGGTTATGGGTGTGGCATCAAAAAAACTGGCCGGCCGGGCCGACGGGAAAACAATTTCGGCCGTAGCTAAAGAGTTATTATCAAAATAAAATGCTGCCCGATATTATAGCACTGATTCTATTAGTGATGGCTGTTTACAAAGGCTTTCGAAAAGGTTTGGTGGTGGCTGTATTTTCTTTGTTTGCATTTATTATTGGATTGGCTGCTGCACTGAAATTATCGGCAGTTGCAGCCAACTATATTGGTGAAGCCATTTCTTTTTCTCAAAAATGGCTGCCTTTTGTAGCATTTTTCCTGGTTTTTCTTATAGTGGTCCTGCTTGTAAAACTGGGCGCTGTAATCGTTGAAAAGCTTGTGAATGTAGTAATGCTTGGTTGGGTGAACAGGCTGGGTGGTATTTTGTTTTTTATTCTCATTTATTTTTTCATTTACAGCATTGTTCTTTTTTATGCTGCGCAACTGGGTGTATTAAAGCCAACTGTTACCGACAATTCATTTGCCTATAATTTAATTGCCCCCCTGGCACCCGCCATTATGGAAGGGATAGGTAAGGTGTTTCCATTGTTCCGGGATATGTTTGAACAGCTGCTCGATTTTTTCCAATCTGTTTCGGATAACCAAACACCTGCAGCTATTAATGAATAAGATTGCTTATACTGGAACTAATTGATCTAAATCCTTATTTTAGCAAAAATTAGGTTCTGCAGATGCAATATCCATTAAAGGAGCTGGGAAAATTCAGGTATATTGAAGAAGGAGAAGGAGAGCCTCTTGTTTTATTGCATGGGTTGTTTGGAGCATTAAGCAATTTTAAAGACCTTGTTGAATACTTCCGGAAACAGAACAGGGTAATTGTGCCTTTGCTTCCTCTTTTTGAACTGGATATACTCAACACCAGTGTTGGCGGACTTGCCAAGTACGTTAATAAATTTTTGGAAGCAAAAGATCTGAAAGATGTACACCTGCTTGGAAATTCACTGGGTGGCCATGTGGGTTTGGTTCATGTGCTGAAGCACCCAGAAAGAATCAGGTCGCTGATTCTTACCGGAAGTTCGGGATTGTTTGAAAATGGTATGGGTGATACTTATCCACGCCGAGGCGATTATGAATACATTCGTAAAAAAACAGAAGTAACTTTTTACGATCCTGCAATGGCAACCAAAGAACTTGTTGATGAAGTTTTTGAAATTACCCGCAACAGGTTAAAAGTAATTAAGATCATTGCCCTTGCAAAAAGTGCCATACGAAATAACCTCGGCGAGGAATTAAATAATATAACTCAGCCAACATTGCTCGTTTGGGGAAACAACGATACCATAACGCCACCTTTCGTGGCACGGGAATTTCACAAACTTATTCCAAACAGCGAACTGCATTTTATTGATAAATGTGGGCATGCTCCTATGATGGAACGGCCATCGGAGTTTAATATTATTTTAGATAAATTTTTGAAAAAGCTGAACGCGCCTGCAACAGTTCAGTCATGAAGCTTGTCTTTTGTACTGAAACCGTGATCTATGTTAACCCGTGATCTCATATCGAACTCAATACCTTATCTCCATAAAGAAGATAAAGTTCATCATGCACTGCAACTGATGAACGATTATCATATTGTTCACCTGCCCGTAGTTGAAAATGACCGTTACCTTGGTATCATCAGCGAAGAAATGCTTTTGCAAAGCGACGAGGATTCAACACTTGCCCAATTACCCATTTCAGATGGAACTACTTCTGTTCAGGCAAATGATCATTTTTTAAAAGCCATTCAAACAGCTGTTGTAAACAAAATCAGTATTGTTCCCGTGGTTCAGGAAAAATTGCTCCTTGGAATTGTAACTTATAACGACCTGTTGAGAAATGCCTCCCACTTCATGAGCCTAAACGAACCGGGTGCCCTCATTGTTCTCGAAACAGAAAATAAGGATTACTCTTTTAACGAGATCAACCGTATTGTAGAATCCAATGATGCTCAAATTACCCAACTCAATACTTTTACCGATCCCGAAACAGGTATTACCCAAATTACTATCCGCATCAGTAAAATGGAGGTATCCGATATTATAAGCACCTTTCAGCGCTACGAATACAATGTAAAGTATTACTTCGGCGAAGAATTGTACGAAAACGAGCTTAGGAACAATTTCGACAACCTCATGAATTACTTAAAGGTCTGATCAGGCTCATTTATTTTTTTACTGCTGATTTTTCAGGTATCATATTTTCTATATTAAAGGCGTGAAACTGAACCTGATAAGATTGGCTTTGGTCAAGTGCATTATTTTATTGATGTGTTTTCCCGGCAATAGCCAGGACAGGATCGAAATGCCGCTGCTTCTTCCCGACTCAACTTTTCTTCCCGCAGAGGAAAATGTGTTGCTTAACGACATCATCATTTCAGGGAATGAAAAAACAAAACCTGCTGCTATTCTTCGCGAATTAAGGTTTGAACCCTGCAGCTATTATGCACCCGGTGTTTTGGAAAAAAGAATTAAAGAGGCCTCCAGCCAGTTAATGAATACGGGTTTATTCATTCATGCCCACACCGAGCTTCAAAAAATTGGCGATAACAAAGTGAATGTGCTGGTGGATGTAAAAGAACGGTGGTACATATTCCCCATTCCATTTATTAAACCGGTTGATAATAGTTTCTTTCACTGGGCAACACAAAACAATAAAGATTTTTCAAGACTGAATTATGGAATTCGACTTACCCACAGAAATCTTACAGGACGTAACGACAGGTTGCACATTAATTTTATGAATGGTTTTACCAGGCAGGTTACTTTGCAGTATAACGGTCTTTATCTCGACAGCGATATGAAGTGGTTCACCAATTTCAATTTCCAGTATGGTAACAACAGGGCCATTAATTATAAAACAGAGCATAATAAAGTTGTACCTGTCAGAACTTTGAATGATGATTTTGTACATAATTTTTTCAGAAGCTATGTAGATGTTACCTATAGAAAAGCCATTAAAACCAGGCATACTTTCGGAATTGGCTATTCCCAGGAAAAAGTTGCCGACACCGTTTTGAAGTTAAATCCCAACTACGCTAACGGCTCCCGCCAGATCAGCTACACCGATCTTTATTATAAACTCAATTACATAGATGTTGATTTTCTTCCCTACCCGACAAAGGGTTATCTCGTGGAAGCTTCATTAACTAAAAGAGGTCTTGGTGGACCTGTTAACCTGTGGCAACTAAATGCAAAAACTTCAGGTACATGGCATGTGGGAAGAAAAAATTTTTTCAACCTTCGACTAACGGGAATGCTCAAACTCCCTTTCGACCAGCCTTATATCACACAGCAATTTATTGGACATGATAATATGTTCCTCCAGGGCTATGAAGGCTATGTTATTGATGGTGTGGCAGGAGGATATATGAAAGCCAGCTTTGCTATTCCGGTGTTGGATAAGGTTTTGAATATGCCACGGACAAAATTCACCTTCCTCGACCGCTGGAGTAAGCTGCCTTTTAAAGTGTATGCCAAAGCATTTATTAATTCGGGATATGTATATAACCAGCATACAGGATCAAATACATTAAGCAATAAAATGCTTTATTCCGGAGGGTTTGGGTTAGATATTATTACACTTACCGATATGGTAATCAAATTAGAATGGAGCTTTAACCTGTTAGGTCAAAACGGTTTATATTTACATCCCAGCAACAGCTTCTGATGCTGCATTGTAATACAAACTTAGAATTTGAAGGTAGCCATTTATAGCAGGGTGCTGGAGTCGACCCAGCAAAAGGATGTTCAGCTTTTTTTCGACGAGCTTGAAGCAGAAACTATCATCCCGGTGATTTTTCAGCCTTTTTTCCAGGAGATCCAGCCTTACATAAAACTTCCTTCCAACTCCGAAACTTTTAATCACCACGAAGATCTTTCCGACGAAATTGATTTTGTTATCAGCCTGGGCGGCGATGGAACCCTCCTCGATACTGTTACACTTATACGCGATAAAAATATTCCGGTAGTAGGTATCAATTTTGGCCGGCTGGGTTTTCTTGCCAGCATAGGCCGCGATGAATTATCAGCCGCAGTAAAAGCACTTGCGCGCAGGTCGTATATTATTGACAGGCGGGCATTAATTCACCTTGATTCGAATATTCCGCTGTTTAATGATGTTCCCTATGCATTGAACGAGTTTGCTATTCACAAACGCGATACGGCAGCTATGATCAAAGTGCATACTTATCTCAATGGTGAATTATTAAACACTTACTGGGCCGACGGGTTGATTCTGGCCACTCCAACAGGCTCTACAGCATATTCGCTCAGCTGCGGCGGGCCCGTAGTTTTCCCGGATGCCAGCAGCCTTGTTCTTACGCCCATCGCCCCACATAATTTAAACGTGCGGCCTATTGTTATTCCTGATAATACAATTGTATCATTTGAAGTGGAAAGCCGTTCGGATGATATTATTTGTGCGCTTGATTCACGAAGGGAAATTGTAGATAAGAACGTGCTTTTAGCCGTGAGAAGAGAAAATTTTATGCTGAACCTGGTTAGACTGAACGAAAATAATTTTTTGCAAACCCTAAGGAATAAACTGTCCTGGGGACTTGATAAACGCAATTAATTTTAAGAATTCATAACAAATCCTTTTTATTTTGCGTTTTAATCCAGAAATACTTCCCGATTTATGAGAAAATTGTTGATCACCATTGCTTTAGTACTTCCATTTTCCGGTTTTTCTCAGGAGGCTGTGAGGCAGGAGGGTGAATTTGGAATTGGCCTGGGTGCCGCACATTATTTTGGTGATTTGAATACAAAAGCACATTTGAATCGTCCCAAGTTTGCAGCTGGAATTTTCTTTCGCAAAAACTTTGGTAACTATATCGCTCTCAGGGTTGCAGGCAACTACGCCCGCCTGGGTTATTCAGATATTTATAACGACCATAATGAGTTCATGCGCCGCCGCAACCTGAGCTTCAATACCAATATCTGGGAACTGGCGCTCCAGGGAGATTTTAATTTCTACCGCTTTCTTCCGGGAAATCCTGAGTTCAGGTGGACGCCTTATGTA
Source organism: Bacteroidota bacterium (assembly GCA_023429985.1). Classification (GTDB taxonomy): domain Bacteria; phylum Bacteroidota; class Bacteroidia; order Chitinophagales; family Chitinophagaceae; genus Flavisolibacter. The sequence continues at coordinate 7,360 of JAEZCV010000205.1, forward strand.
ACTTTTGGTGTTAGCGCTTTCAATTATGATCCTTATGCCTACCTGGAGGGTGAAAAATACAACCTCCGCCAAATGGGAACCGAAGGGCAGAACGATCCAACTTCCGGGCGTACGCCTTATGGTACCATGGCTATTGCGGTTCCATTCGGGCTGGGAATAAAATACTCCATTAATGAAAGATTTAATGTTGGATTTGAAATTTTACATCGCTTCACTAATACCGATTACCTGGATGATGTAAGCCAGACCTACATGGATCTGTCTTCTTTCCCCGCCAATCCGGATGGCTCCAATCCTGCTTTCCAGCTTTCCGACAGGTCGTATGAAACAGGAACCCCTATTGGAGTTAAAGGCAGGCAAAGAGGAAACAGCCAGAATAAGGACCAGTTTGTAACTGCCATGTTCTACCTGAGCTTTAACCTGCAATCGTATAAATGCCCCACCGTAGATTAAGATTTTGTTTAAGAATGTGCTAATAAGCTAAATTTGAACCATGTCAGCACTTCTGGAACAGGTAGACAGGTCGCGCCTTCCTAAACATATTGCCATCATTATGGATGGAAACGGCCGTTGGGCAAAAGAGCAGGGCCGCGACAGGCTGTTCGGGCATTTTCATGGTGTTGAAAGTGTAAGGAATATTGTTGAAGGTTGTGCAGAACTCGGCATCGATTACCTAACCCTCTATGCTTTTTCTACCGAAAACTGGGATCGACCCGAATATGAAGTCGTAGGTTTAATGGAGCTGCTTGTAACTACCATTCGAAATGAAGTGGAAAGTCTGGATAAGAATAATATTCGGCTCCATGTTATTGGCGACCTTTCCATGCTGCCGGAATATGCAAGGAAGGAACTGGCCGAAGCCCTTGAGATCACCGCGGGAAATACAGGGCTTAACCTGATCATGGCCTTAAGCTATAGCGGCCGCTGGGAGTTGCTGAATGCTGTAAAAAACATAGCATGGGAAGTAAAGAATAACAGGCTGACAGTAGAAGACATCAACCAGGATACACTGCAACAATATCTTGCCACCAGTGATTTCCCGGATCCTGAACTTATGATCAGAACAAGTGGCGAATACAGGATCAGCAACTTCCTGCTTTACCAGCTTGCCTATGCCGAATTGTACTTTACCAATGTAAGGTGGCCCGACTTCCGAAAGGAAAATCTTTATGAAGCCCTGCTGGATTACCAGAACAGGGAAAGAAGATTTGGTAAAACAAGTGATCAGTTAACCGGATGAACACTTCATCTACCTTCAACTATACCATAAAGAATAGCGCTGATTCTGCCTGTTCTTTTAACAAAACCGATTGAAATTTACCTTTAATTTGCCGGCCAAACTGCTTAATTGCTGGACAGCTGAAATATTTTTATGCATAGATCTTTATCCGGAGTAGTGGCATTTCTTTTATTTTTTTTAATGGCCGGAACTGCCAAAAGCCAGGTTACATCTGTTGACCCGGAACTGCTTGCACTGCAAAATTCCAGGGTACAAAAAGAATATACCATTCGCTCGGTAACCGTTACGGGCTTAACCACCTTAGATACAGCCATAGTAATTTCAATTTCGGGTATACGTGCGGGTGATAAAGTTGTTCTTCCGGGCGGCGATCTTTTTTCAAAATCAATTACCAATTTATGGCGCCAGCGTTTTTTCAGTAATGTTCAGATTTTTATTACCGCCGTTTCAGGCGAATTTATTGATGTTGAAATTGAAGTGACGGAAAGACCCAAGCTTGGTAATTTCAGTTTTAAAGGCATTAAAAAAGCCGAAGCTGATGAACTGACAACAAAAATCGGGCTGGTAAAACAAACGATCATTACAGAAAATACCAGGAGAAATGCCACACTTGTAATCAGGCGATACTTTGCCGAAAAAGGTTACATGAATGTGGATGTTCGAATAGAAGAAAAACCCGATCCCACTTTTGTAAATTCAAATGCAGTAACATTTATAATTGATAAAGGCAACAAGGTTAGGGTGAATGAAGTGAATTTTTACGGTAACGAGGCAATTGATGATCTGCAATTAAAAAAGCAACTCAGCGGAACCAAGGAAATGAGCAAGCTTACTTTAAAGCCTGTAAGAATGCCCAGTCCTTTTGGTGAGAACGAACCTTATAAGTTCAAAGATTATATTAAGGACCTTGGTTTTTTATCTCTTTCAAAAACCAAAACATTACTCGATCCCTATTTTCGTTTTAAACTTTTCAGCAGTTCAAAGTTCGACAGGGTAAAATTTGAGGAAGACCTTCAGAACATACTGAACTTTTATAATGCCCAGGGATACCGCGATGCGCAAATTGTTGATACTGCATTATATTATAATAAAGAAGGTAATCTGCAGGTAGATATTAAAGTTGATGAAGGCAATAAATATTATTTTGGAAATATTGCCTGGCGCGGTAATACAAAATATACCGATTCTCTCCTTTCATCTATTCTTGGTATAACAAAAGGCGATGTATATAATATTGATGTTTTAAATACACGGCTGGGTAAACAGTTAAGTCCGGATGGTGGCGACATCAGTGGTTTGTACATGGATGATGGTTATTTATTCTTTCGTGTTGACCCTGTGGAAACTGCTGTTTATAACGATACTATTGATTTCGAAATTCGCGTAGTGGAAGGTCCGCAGGCACGCTATCGCAATATTGGTATCAGCGGAAATGAAAAAACAAAAGATCACGTAATTCGGAGGGAACTGAGAACGATGCCGGGAGAGTTGTTCAGCCGGGCAGACCTTATCAGGTCGCAAAGAGAATTAGCCCAACTTCAATACTTCAACCAGGAAACCATTAACCCTAATGTTGTACCCAACCAGGAAGACGGAACAGTTGATGTAAACTGGGAACTTGAAGAAAGGTCTTCCGACCAGCTGGAACTTTCTGCAGGCTGGGGTGGCGGTGTTGGTTTAACCGGAACGCTTGGTGTTACCTTTAATAATTTCTCAATAAACAATATTTTTAAAAAGGATGCATGGAATCCTTTACCGCAGGGCGACGGACAACGATTAAGTTTACGATACCAGTCTAACGGACGTGCATTCCGTTCCTATAACTTCTCATTTACCGAACCCTGGCTCGGTGGTAAAAAAAGAAATTCATTAACAGTTGCCTTATTCAGTTCCAAGTTTTCAAATGCTTACGACTGGACAACAAGAACATTTGACAAGGCAAGGTCCGATACCAATTATTTAAAGACACTTGGCCTAACGCTTTCATTGGGAAAACAATTGAAATGGCCTGATGACTATTTCAGCCTGGTATATTCTTTAAGCTATACCAAGTATGACATGAGGAATTATCCCATTTTCCAGGGAATGGATAATGGAACCTCAACCAATATAAGTTTTAAAATTGCATTACAGCGATCGTCTGTATTCAACCCCCAGTTTCCAACAAGCGGTTCCAATTTTGTGGCAAGTGTTCAGTTAACACCGCCCTACTCTTTGTTGAATCCCGATGTTGTTACATCTGCCAATCCGTTTAAAAACCCCGAGTATCATAAATGGCGCTTTAACGCCGAATGGTTTGTTCCGGTGGGAAAACCAATGGGTGCAGACAAAAGCAGGCAATTCATTTTAAAAATTGCAGCCAAGTATGGTTTCATGGGTAAGTACAACCGAAAACTTGACTTCTCTCCATTCGAGCGCTTTCAGTTGGGTGGCGATGGTTTAACCAACAACATGGGATTACTTGGTTATGATATCATTTCATTAAGAGGCTATCCTGTATTCGAATCATCTGATCCATCGGTGAATAATGCCGACCAGTCGAGTGCCAGCAGGTTCTTCACCATATTTAATAAATATTCGCTTGAATTAAGGTATCCTTTGGTTACCAATCCTGCCAGTAATATATATGCGCTTACGTTTTTTGATGCAGCAAACGGATGGTATTCTTTCAAGGATTATAATCCATTCAGGCTGCGCCGTACGGTTGGTGTAGGTATGCGTTTCTTCCTGCCTATGTTTGGATTGCTCGGATTTGATTATGGAGTAGGTCTTGATCGCTTGCAACCTGGTGAGAACAGGTTGAAGAATGCAAGCCGGTTTACCTTTATGCTTGGCTTTGAACCAGAATAAGAATTGTTAATAACGGAATTCATTTATGGATAGCGCTGCTGCCTGAATCTATAAACCTGTTTAAACTTTATTATATGAAAAAGCTTTTTCTAGTTTTCACTTTTATTGCAGCAACTGCAGCAACATCATTTGCACAGCGTTATGCAATAATAGATACCAAGTATATTTTAGATAAACTTCCGGATTATGCCCAGGCGCAGCAACAACTCGATGATATGGCCAGCAACTGGCAGAAAGAGATCGATGCTTTGCAGGCTGAATTAGATAAAATGTACAGGGATTTTGATGCGGAGCAGGTAATGTTAAGCGAGGAGCTGAAGAAAAAGCGTGCCGACCAGCTATTTATTAAAGAAAAAAACCTGAGAGATCTTCAACGGCAGCGTTTTGGCTTCGAAGGTGATCTTTTTAAGAAGAGACAAGAGCTGATCAAACCTATCCAGGACAGGGTTTACAATGCTGTTCAAAAACTCGCTGTGGCAAGAGGCTATGATTTCATTCTTGATAAAAGTGAGGGAATTACGGTTATATTTGCCGACCCCAAACTTGAAAAAAGCGATGATATCCTTAAAGAGCTGGGCGTAAAATAAAATGCAAAATATTTCCTAACAGGCAACCCTGTTGGTTTAAATCTAATCATAATAAACATCACAAAATAATCGCATGAACAAGTTCAAATTATTCCTGGTTGCTGCCATCATTTTAACCACCGCCGGTAGCGTATCTGCTCAAAAAACCGGTTATATCAGGGTTGATGATGTAGTTGCATTAATGCCGGAAACAGGCAAACTCCAGGGCCAGCTGGAACAATTCCAGAACGACTCACTTCAGCCACGTTTCAATTATACGTTAGCTGAATTTCAAAGAAAAGACAGTATTGTAAATGGTAAGGATTCATTAAAAACGCCTGCTGCCATCAGGGCAAAAATGCGCGAAGAAATGCAGCGTGACATGTATGAATTACAAAACTGGCAGGCACTTTCCCAGGAAGTAATGCAGAAAAAACAGGAACAACTTCTTGAGCCTTTATACCGCAAAGCCATTGAATCTATTCAACAGGTAGCAAAGGAAAATGGTTATGCTTACGTTTATACAAAGGATGCACTTATTGTTGCTCCACCCGCCGATGACCTCCTTCCTCTGGTAGCAAAAAAATTAAATCTGAAATTGCCCGGAACAGCAGCTGCTGCACCCGGAACCAAATAAAGATATTATAAGTATGAAAGTCCTGCCTATGGCGGGACTTTCTGTTTTAGGACTCTTCATGTAAAAGGCAAGTCAAAAGGATTTCATTATTTTCATTATTGATATGAAACCAATTGGTG
>JAEZCV010000161.1 GCA_023429985.1 Bacteroidota bacterium
TGCTTAAGCAGAATCCTGCTATTGCCCTGGAAAATTAGGTTATGCCGTTACCTGATTTCATCATCAAAACCTCATATCATGTCTATCACCCACAAAAACAAGATCATTATCGTTGCCGCTGTATTGGTGCTTGCCTTTTTTATGCCCTGGCTTAAATATTTCCTGAGTCTCAGCGGCTGGGATATGGTGTTTGGAAGCCTTAGCTCCGTTATAGATTCGGGATTGAAAATACTGGTCATTCTCATTCCTGTATCTGCAGGCATCATACTCTATGGAGCGGCTTACAACAATGAGAATTATCCCATATCAAAAAACATATTGTTCCGTGTTCCCCTGGTAACCATCATCATCACAACGCTGGTGATTATGACGAACATGGATAGCCTGGGCGCAGGTTTTGGTGATCTTTTAAGTCTGTTGAGTATTGGTTACTGGCTCACTTTAATTGGATCCATATTATTGCCCTATTTAAGAACTGAACCGGTGATAAATGCAGAACAGTCTTCTATGCACCAGACTACACAACCCATACAAACCGTTGCCGAACCAACCATTTCACAGCCGGTAGTGGAGGCTGTTCCAACCACTTCCTTACAGCCCGATGATAACACATCGCAGGAAGTGCCACCAGAGAAAGAAGAGTAATTATTTCCTATACGCAATCCACCCTTTACAAAGTCGCAATATCCTGATCTACTTATTGCATAATAATTCTATGTTTGCAAATATTTTTAGCAAAATCATAGAAACAACAGAAGATGCAAGTCACAGAACAGGAACCAGTAAAGATCAATTCTCTTTCCCGTGCCTCCCTATGGAAGGAACTTAAAAACGCCATTCGCGGCTCGGAAGCCGACTATACCAAAATAAGCATTCGCAAAGCCGTTTTCCTACTCGCCATTCCCATGATACTGGAACTGGTGATGGAATCCACTTTTGCCGTGGTGGATATCTATTTTGTAGGCAAATTGGGGCCATCAGCGGTGGCTACTGTGGGATTGACAGAAACATACCTCTTCCTGCTTTATTCCATTGCTATGGGCCTCTCAATGGCCGTTACAGCTGTCGTAGCGCGACGTATTGGAGAAAAGAACAGGGAAGGAGCGGGGCTATCTGCAGTGCAATCCATTATCCTGGCTTTTTTAGCCTCACTGCCATTTGCCATTGCCGGAATATTCTTTTCAAAAGAATTACTGGGACTGATGGGCGCCGATGCCTGGAGCATTGAAAACGGTTACCGTTATACGCAATGGATGCTGGGTGGCAACCTGGTGATCATGCTGTTGTTTGTGATCAATGCCATCTTCCGCGGTGCGGGCGATGCCGCCATTGCCATGCGCATTCTTATCATCGCCAACAGTATTAATATCATACTTGATCCCATATTAATTTTCGGGTGGGGACCCATTCCTGCCTTGGGCATTGAGGGTGCTGCTATTGCCACAACTATTGGCAGAAGCATTGGTGTATTATCGCAGTTCTGGTTATTGTTCAAGGGAGGCAAACATATAAGGGTTAGTGCCAAACAACTATACTGGGATGTTAAGGTGATGCTGAACATATTTAAAACATCACTTGGCGGTGTGGGACAAAACATCATTGCCATGACCTCGTGGATCTTTATCATGCGCATATTGTCGGATATTGGAAGTGAAGCGGTTGCCGGCGCTACCATTACCATCCGCATTATGATGTTTACAATGATGCCCGCATGGGGGTTATCCAATGCCGCAGCAACGCTTGTAGGACAAAACCTGGGAGCCGGTGATCCTGCACGGGCAGAAGCTTCCGTTTGGAGAACAGGGGTTTATAATATGGTCTTTCTGATTGTTGTTTCAGTGATCTACTATTTCTTCCGTGAGAACCTGATGAATATATTTACCGATGATGCCAGGGTAATCGCCATTGGCTCGGAGTGGCTGAGCATTCTTGCTTATTCATTCTTTGTTTATGGCTGGTGGATGGTTTCTGTTCAGGCGTTCAATGGTGCGGGCGATACTAAAACACCTACCAAGATCAACCTGGTATTTTTCTGGCTGATACAAATACCGCTCTGTTATTTGCTGGCTATTAAATTAGATTGGGCACAATCGGGTGTTTTCTGGGGTGTGTTCATCTCGGAAACCTCGGTGGGTTTGTTCACGCTTTGGTTGTTTTCGAGGGGTAAGTGGAAGACGGTGAAGGTTTAGGGAGGAATGTTTAGGTGTTTAGGCGTTTAGTTGTTTAGGTGTTTAGTTGTTTAGTTGTTTAAGGGAAACATTCATGCGCCACCCTAAACGCCTAAACGCCTAAACATTCTCAAACAGCCACATTAAACTCCCTCAAAGCATCATTTAAACTCGTTTTTAAATCAGTGCTTGCCTTGCGTTTACCGATGATCAGTGCACAACTCACATTGTAGGTGCCCGCAGGGAATTCTTTGGTATAACTGCCGGGAATAACCACGCTACGCGCAGGAACAACACCCTTTGTTTCAACAGGAGAAGATCCGCTAACGTCAATGATCTTAGTTGATTGCGTAAGCACCACGTTAGCACCCAGTACCGCTTCTTTTTCCACTCTTACACCTTCCACCACAATAGAGCGGGAGCCAATGAAACAACCATCTTCAATAATTACAGGAGAAGCCTGCAAAGGTTCCAGTACGCCACCAATGCCAACGCCACCACTCAGGTGCACATTCTTACCGATCTGAGCGCAGCTGCCTACCGTTGCCCAAGTATCCACCATGGTGCCTTCATCTACATAAGCTCCAATATTTACATAGCTGGGCATGAGCACAACGTTCCTTCCTAAAAAAGATCCATAGCGTGCTACGGCATGCGGAACGGCGCGCACGCCCATTTCCTTATAGTTTTTCTTCAGCAACATTTTATCATAAAATTCGAAAGGTTCTATATCCCAGGTTTGCATGGGTTGAATGGAGAAATACATCAGTATGGCCTGCTTCACCCATTCGTTCACCACCCATCCATTTTCTGCAGGTTCTGCAACCCGTAATCTTCCCTTATCCACTTCTTCAATAACGGCCCGGATAACATCCTGGAAGGATTGCTGAGACAGCATTTCACGCTTTTCCCATACTTGTTCAACAGACTCTCTTAACTTCATCGAAATTTTTTTGCAAACATAGCCACTGAAAATGAATATACTGGTTCGATTGCCTAACTGGCTGGGGGATATGGTGATGTCCGTTGGATTTATAGAGCAGCTGGAAAAATACTTTCCCGGCGCAGCGGTGAGTGTGATTGCAAAAAAGGGAATTCACGAGCTGCTTCCTTACTTCCCTCAACTTGATCAGCAGTTTATTTTCAGTAAGGATGAATATCCCGGACTGCGTGGATTGTACAACTTTGGAAGAAAGATCAGGCGGGCAAAAGATTTCGATCTCTTTTTTTCATTACCCAACTCATTTTCTGCTGCATTCATGGGACATGCAACAGGCGCCCGTAAAAGAGTTGGTTTTAAAAATGAAATAAGGGAGATTTTGCTTACCAGCAGCTATTCGAAACCTAAATCATTACACAGGGTTGAAGAATACATCAAACTCCTGGAGTTGTTTACAGGCAAAGAACCGGCACCTGTTACGGTAAAACTTCGACATGGTTTTGAAAGAAAAAAGCATGTGGTGGTGAACATCAATTCAGAAGCTTCATCAAGAAGATTTACAACAGCAAAAGCAGTAGAGATAGTTTCATCTTTAAGGAAAAATATTGATAATGAAATACTGCTGATAGGTGCACCACGTGAAAAAGATTTCGTGGAAACAGTATTGAATGCTTTGCCGGAAAGAAATAATATCCGTTCCATTGCAGGAACAACATCATTACCACAATTAGTAGAAGTGCTGGCATCGGCTCAACTGGTATTAACTACAGATTCCGGGCCTGCGCATTTATCGAATGCACTTGGAACCACCACAATTGTGACCTTTGGGGCCGGAGATGAAAATAATACCGCACCATACAACCGGGAAAACAGGAGGATCATCAGGCTGGGAAAATTAAGCTGTGAACCCTGCACCAAAAATGTTTGTGTGCAATTCAGTACACCTCAATGCCTGGAATTACTCGAATCAAAATATATTGTTGAACTGGTTAAAGAAGAACTGGAGAATGAAAAAAGAATTTTTTGAAGAAGAAGTGAGTTCAGCATTGGAACACTTAAGGGCAGGAGAGATCATTCTTTATCCTACAGATACCATCTGGGGTATAGGATGTGATGCAACAGATGAAAAAGCCATTGAAAAGATCTACCGGTTAAAAAATAGAGAGGACAGCAAATCCATGATCATACTGATTGCTGGAGAAAGAGACCTGCTGCAGTATGTTGCCGCACCCGATCCTGAAGTATTTGATTTTTTGGAAGCGCAAACAAGTCCGGTTACCATTATTTTTGATAATGCAATAGGGCTGCCCGATACATTAATTGCCTGCGATGGTTCTGTTGGGATCAGGATTGTAAAAGATGATTTTTGCAGGCATTTGATCAAACGATTGCAACATCCCCTGGTATCTACATCAGCCAATATCAGCGGCCGGCCATCACCAAAAAATTTTAATGATATCAGTGACGAGATCAAAACAGGTGTGGATCATATTGTAAAATGGAGAGCAGATGAAAAAGAATTCTCATCACCATCACGCATTATTAAATGGAAAAAAGATGGCAACTATGATGTTATACGCTAAACCTGCCTGCGACTGGCAAACAACTAAACAACTAAACAACTAAACAACTAAACAACTAAACTATAAAA
>JAEZCV010000168.1 GCA_023429985.1 Bacteroidota bacterium
TCGATTGCCTGATCATGGGCATTACCTGGTCGAAAAATGAATTCTGCCATTTATAATTGATCAGGTGTAAAACGTACCGGTCGACTTCGAAAATGGCCTGCATGCATTTATACTTAGGGCGTAAAACTAATTAATTAATTTTGGAGCTTTTAATATGCTTAAACTGCCAAGGCTGATCAGATGGACAGGTATTATCGTGCTCACTTTCCTGGTGTTGCTTACCATGTTCCGCCTTTTCTTTTTTTTATATTATAAACCACAGGAATACCCATTACCGGGATCGGCATTTTTAATGGGATTGCGCCTCGATCTAAGGGTAGTTTGTATTCTTGGATTACTTATACTGCTTCTTTCAGCCACTCAAATATTAAATCCTTTCAAAAAGAAAAAGGCGGTTGTTTTTTGGAATGTTTTGCTGACGGTCATTTTCCTGGCCACGGTGTTTTTTTATGTGGTTGATTTTTTTCATTACGATTATCTTAAACAACGTTTAAACGCCACCGTTCTGAATTACCTGCAGGATGCAGGTCTTTCCCTGGGAATGGTTTGGGAATCTTATCCCGTAATACCTGTTGTATTTTTAATGGCAGCACTTGTAATTCTCGCCTACTTATTCTTCAGATTTATTTTGAAAAAATACATTGCAAAATCATCTGAAACAGTTAAGAGGAACTGGATATTTTACCTTTTGTTTGGATTGATGCTTTTTGTGGGAGCATGGGGTTCTTTCGGACAATTTCCTTTAAGATGGAGTGATGTTTTTGGATTGAAAGATACCTTCCGGGCGCAGCTGGCACTTAACCCGGTGCAGATGTTCTTCAGCACCATGACGTTTAAAAATTCAACTTACAGTGAAGAAAAAGCGCGTGATTATTATAACCTGATGGCTGATTATTTTGACCTGGAACAACGCGACAGCAACTCACTTTCCTATGCCAGGACAGTTTTCCCCAATGGATTGCTCGACAGCAGCACTCGTCCCAATATAATTTTAGTTATTTGCGAAAGTTTCAGTTCTTACAAAAGCAGTGTGGGAAATAATCCACTGGATCCTTCGCCCTATTTTGATTCTCTAGCCAACCAGGGAATTTTCTTCGATCATTGTTTTACGCCCAGTTATGGAACAGCCAGGGGCGTGTGGGCCACTGTAACCGGCATTCCAGATGTGGAAGCACCAAAAACGGCAAGCAGAAATCCTTCGCTGGTAGATCAACGTACCATCATCAACGATTTTAAGGATTACGAGAAGTTTTATTTCATTGGAGGAAGTGCCAGCTGGGCCAATATTCGTGGATTGCTTGAATTTAATATTGAAGGATTGCAACTTTTTGAACAGGAAGATTTCCAGGCGCAGCGCGTGGATGTTTGGGGCGTAAGTGATAAGAACCTGATGCTGGAATCGAGTAAGATGTTATCGGGAAGAAAGAAGCCATTCTTTGCCATCATTCAGACTGCGGATAACCACAGGCCATATACTATTCCTGAAGATGACCTTCATGAGTTTCAAAAAGTGCAGGTGCCTGCAGATTCTTTAAAGAAGTATGGATTTATTTCCAACGAAGAACTCAATGCTTTTCGTTACATGGATTTCTCCATTAAAAAATTTATGGAAGCAGCAGCTAAAGAAGCTTATTTCAACAATACCATTTTTGTTTTTATAGGAGATCATGGAATCAGAGGTGATGCCGGTGATATGTTTCCTAAGGCCTGGACGGAACAGGGATTGACAACTGTTCATGTGCCTTTGTTATTTTATTCACCCTTGCTTAAGCCCGAAAGGCGAAATCAAATTTGTTCCCAATTAGATGTGCTGCCATCTATTGCAGGCCTGGTTTCACGGCCCTATACAAATTATTCTTTAGGAAAGAACCTTTTCGATTCCGGGTTACTCGCTGATCCTTTTAAAAGTTCCAGTGCATTTATCGCCGATCCTGATGATCATGAAAAAAAGATAGGCTTGATCGCGGGAAATTATTTCTTCACCAAATCTTTGAACAAAAAAAGGTACGACCTGGTTTCTATTCGTAATAATGATCCTATTCCGGAAGGAAGGTTCAGGGACAGTATTAAAAACAAGCTGGAACTTTATTCAGATGCTTTTTACGAAACCGCGCGGTATATGTTGTATCATAATAAAAAATTAGCTAATTAGAAAAGTTGTATTTTTTTTGAACCACAAAGGCACGAAGGCACAAAGAAACACAGAGAATGTCTTGAAATAAAAGAACTTAACTTGTTTATAAAAGGATAGCAATTCATTGAATGCTTCCTCCGTGTTACTTTGTGCCTTCGTGACTTTGTGGTTCAACCTGCCTGACGAAAGATTAGCTACTTCCTTCCCGCCACAATAATCATTCTTGGCGTATCCTTCACATGGTAATCCTGCAACTGGTAATTGCCAAAAACTTCTTTCACCTGCATGTTTTGAAAAGAAAGCATATCGGTAAAATCGCCTAAACTGAACTTGGCAACTTTTTCAATGAATTCGAAAGGTTTCCCGAGCGAGGGATCTGTTAGTATGATCTTTTTATAAAAATAATGGTCATCGTGCCAGCGGTGGATCTCGTAATGTGTTTCGCCAATGGTTTTTTCTTCGTTATGCACCAGGCGTTCTTCTACGTAATGAACGTTCAGATAGTCGAATAAAAGTATTCCTCCAGGTTTCAGGCTTTGAGAAATGGTGCGCATAGCATCGTCGTGCTCGCGGCGTGTATTGAAATAACCGAAAGAAGTGAAGAAGTTAAAAGCATAATCAAAATAATTGATCCAGGAAGGCAGCCTCATGTCGTGGCGGTAGAAATGCAGGTTATCGGTTTCAAACTGCTTGGCGTAAACAATGCTTTCTTCCGAAATATCAATACCGGTAACATCATAACCCTTAGAAGCAAGAAATTTAGAATGACGGCCACGGCCACAGGCAATATCAAGCATACGGCAATCAGGGCCTGGTTGCAGGTGATTCAACAGCCTGTTGATGAACTCCCGCGCTTCATTTTCATCCCTTTCAAAATAAAGTTTATGATAAAACGCCGAATTGAACCAGTCTTTATACCATTCCTGCTGCATCTTCCAATTTTCAGCAAAAGTAGGGGGTTGAGGGGGTTATGTATAGCCGGCTGGACTGAAAAGCTTATTTTTGCAGCCCTAAATAAGTATTTGTGGCATTGATCAAGAGTATCTCCGGCATCAGAGGAACCATTGGCGGAAGGCCTGGGGATTCGCTAACCGCTATCGACATTGTAAAATTCACCGCTTCTTATGGCAATATCATTGCCGAAAGAAGGGAGGATAAATCAAAAAATACTAAAATAGTGGTGGGCAGGGATGGTCGCATCTCGGGTGCCATGGTAAACCAGCTGGTGGTAAATACCCTGGTTAGCCTTGGTGTTGATGTTATTGACCTTGGCCTGTCAACCACACCAACCGTGGAGCTGGCAACCACCATGGAAGGTGCAGATGGAGGAATAATTATTACAGCAAGTCATAACCCAAAAGAATGGAATGCGCTGAAACTGCTGAATAGTAAAGGAGAATTCATTGATGCCGAAACCGGTGCTGAAGTATTAGTGAGGGCAGAAAATGAAGAACTGGGATTTGCCATTGTTGATAAACTGGGAAGCGTTACCGAAGACAATACTTACCTGCAAAAACATATAGACCTTGTTTTAAATTACCCGCTCACCAATAAAGAAGCTATTGCAGCCAAAGAATATAAGGTAGTAGTGGACTGCATCAATTCAACAGGTGCTTTAATTGTTCCTCAGTTACTGAATGCGCTTGGAATTGAGAACGTAGTTGTGTTGAATGAAGAAGTGAACGGGAAATTTGCGCACAATCCCGAACCACTTCCACATCATCTTACCGACCTGAGTAACCAGGTTGTAAAGCAAAAGGCCGATTTTGGAATTGCAGTGGACCCGGATGTTGACAGGCTTTGTTTTGTTTGTGAAGATGGAAGCATGTTTGGTGAAGAATTTACACTGGTAGCTGTTGCCGATTATATTTTAGGCAATAAGGTTGGAAATACGGTGAGCAATATGAGCAGCACCAAGGCATTAAAGGAAATTACCCAGAAACATGGCGGTGAATATTATCCATCGGCAGTAGGAGAGGTGAATGTAGTAAAGAAAATGAAGGATGTGGAAGCGGTGATCGGTGGAGAAGGCAACGGTGGTATTATTGTGCCTGATTTTCATTATGGACGTGATGCATTAATTGGAATTGCATTATTCCTTTCTCATTTTGCCGGCTTTAAAAAAGGCTTGAAATCATTCAGGCGTAATTATCCCGATTATTTTATTTCAAAGAACAAAATTGAACTGGAGAACGGGCTGGATGTAAATTCCATCTTCGATAAGATCAAAAAGAAGTATAAGAACAATCCTATTAATACGGAAGATGGTTTGAAAATAGAATTTGATACCGACTGGGTGCACCTGCGTACATCAAACACAGAACCCATTATTAGAATTTACGCCGAAAGTAATTTTGAAACAACGGCGGATAATATTGCAAAAAGACTGATGCAGGATATCAGGGAATGTAGTTAACATTAAAGCTGTTCGGCATTTCTGTTCAAATTGAAAATTTATTAGTTTAGCCATAACACTCAGGCATGAAAACTGAAACTGCTGTTAAAGAAAATCAACTTAGTTCAACCATGAAGGATACCCGTGTGTATTTCGACAATGCTGCTACCACGCCGCTTTCAAAAGAAGTGCTGGAAGCCATGTTGCCTTATATGACAGAGCATTTTGGTAATCCTTCATCTATTTACAGCTATGGCAGGGAAACCCGCCTGGCAATTGAAAATGCAAGAAAGTCGGTTGCTAAAATACTGGGAACAAAGCCTGCCAATATTTTCTTTACCAGCGGCGGAACAGAAAGTAACAATACAGCCATTGCCGCTTCCATCCGCGATCTGAAATGCGATCATATCATTACCTCTCCCATTGAACACCACGCGGTGTTGCATACGGTAGAGCATTATGTTGATTGTAATGATATCTCGCACAGTTTTGTAAAGCTGGATGATAACGGGGTGATTGATCTTAACGATTTAGAAGATCAGTTAAAACAATTGAAAGCTGCCGGTAAGAAAGTGCTTGTTAGCCTGATGCATGCCAATAATGAAATTGGTGTATTGCTGGATATTAAAGCGGTGGGACTAATGTGCAAAGAATATGAAGCCATTTTTCATTCCGATTGTGTGCAGACTGTTGGGCATTATCCCATGGATCTTTCAGCTATATATGTTCATTTTATTTCAGCAGCAGGACATAAATTTCATGGTCCGAAAGGAACAGGAATTTTATATGTAAGCGATGAAGTGAATATCAAACCATTCATTTTTGGGGGCGGACAGGAAAGGAACATGCGTGCAGGAACAGAGAATGTTTATGGCATTGTTGGATTTGCAAAAGCCCTTGAAATTGCTACACGCGATCATGAGCAAGACAGCAGTTATATACGCTCACTGAAAGATTATATGCAGCAGCAACTGGTGGCAAATATCAAAGATGTAAGTTTTAACTGTACTGGAAATGCTTTGTATACCGTATTGAGTGCATGCTTTCCCAAAAATGATAAGTCGGATTTTTTATTGATGAATCTCGACATCAATAACATTTGTGTTTCGGGTGGAAGTGCCTGCAGTTCGGGCGCCGATGCGGGCTCTCATGTAATGCGTGCATTGAACAAGACTGATAAATATCTTACCATACGTTTTTCTTTCAGTAAGTATAATACGAAGGAAGAAGTGGACATGGTAGTGGGGAAGCTGGTGGAGATGGTTTAGGGTTTAAGAGAGAGTTTAGTTGTTTAGGCGTTTAGTTGTTTAGGGTAAGAGACTACCTTTTTTCAAGCTAATATGTAATGCATAATATTTGGGACTACGCATTGCGTTCTTTGCGCCGCCCTCCGCGATCTTTGCGTGAAACCCTTTAACCATTAAGTCAGTTATCATTCAGTTTTAATTAAGCATCCTTCGTTCAACCTTCGATGTTCCTGTTTCATTCGCGGAGAAGCTGCACCCTTTCTAAACACCTAAACACCTAAACGCCTAAACCCCTAAACTTCCACACACTCTCCCAAACCCAATTATGCCATTTGACCTTCCCAGCCTATTTTTGCCACCATTCAAACAAACCTTATGGACGCAATCCAGGCAATACTTGATTTTATCTTTCATATAGATGACCACTTGGTAAGGATCGTTAGCGATTATAAAACCTGGACCTACCTGATCCTCTTCCTTATCATTTTCGCCGAAACGGGGTTTGTAGTTACTCCTTTCCTTCCGGGCGATTCTTTATTGTTTGCTACAGGCGCTATTATTGCCAATCCCGAAAGCGGATTGAATATTATGCTCATGTGCATCCTGCTCATTGTTGCGGCTATCCTGGGCGACATGGTGAATTATCATATCGGGAAATATATTGGTCCAAAAGCCTTCAGCGGCAAATACAAGCTGCTTAAAAAAGATTACCTGGTAAAAACCCAGCAGTTTTATAATAAATATGGGGGCAAGACCATCATTTATGCCCGCTTCGTTCCTATTGTAAGAACTTTTGCTCCATTTATCGCCGGCATTGGTACCATGAGCTATAAAAAATTTGCTTCTTATAATGTTATTGGCGGTATAGTATGGATTGCCAGCTTCCTTTTCCTCGGTTATTTCTTTGGCGGACTTCCTATCATCAAAGACAATTTTACCTATGTGATCTTTGGTATCATCATTCTTTCGGTGCTGCCCCCGGTGATTGAATTGATCAAGGAAAAGAGGAAGAAGAATAAACTGGAGAAGCAGGTTGATTAATTTTTTTTGAACCATAAAGTCACCAAGGCACGAAGAAACACGGAGATTTTTCTACACTCTAAACCTGCCTACCGGCAGGCAGGCAACTAAACTCTAAACAACTAAACGCCTTAACAACTAAACCCATGACCTAAAGGTTCCTCAACGGGTTTCTCCTGGCAGCCAGGATATAGCGCTTCATATTCATCCAGAATGCCAGGATCATGTAAACAATAAGCGGGGAACCTAATGTAAGAAAGGAAATATAAACAAACCACATGCGGATGCGGGAAGTGGCAATACCCAAACGCTCACCTACGGCGGCACAAACCCCGAAGGCCTTCCACTCAATAAAATCCTTAAAGCGTTTCATTCCGCTAATTTAATTTTTTTTGACTGAAACCTAAACTCTGCAAGAAGGAATCTTTAACGGTTTTAGTTAACTTTGCAGCACTTTTTAAGGCAAATCGAATGCCTTATTCTAAAATACACGAAATATGTTGTTTGATCTGGATTTAATCAAGAAAGTTTACAGCGAATTACCTGCAAAGGTCATCTCTGCTAAGAAAATGCTGGGCCGTCCCTTAACACTTGCCGAAAAGATTTTATACTCCCATACCTATACACCCGCAACTAAAAAACTGGAAAGAGGAAAGGATTATGTTGATTTTGCCCCCGACCGTGTTGCCATGCAGGATGCAACCGCCCAAATGGCACTTTTACAGTTTGATACCTGCGGCCGCGATCGCGTTGCCGTTCCTTCATCTGTTCACTGCGATCACCTGATACAGGCTAAATCCGGTGCTGTTGAAGACCTGAACACCGCCATTGATACCAACCGCGAGGTTTACGACTTCCTGGCTTCCATCTCCAATAAATACGGTATCGACTTCTGGAAACCCGGCGCCGGCATTATACATTCCGTAGTTCAGGAAAACTATGCTTTCCCTGGTGGAATGATGATCGGAACCGATTCGCACACACCTAACGCTGGTGGTGTGGGTATGATAGCCATTGGTGTAGGTGGTGCAGATGCGGTGGACGTTATGGCCGGACTTCCCTGGGAACTGAAAATGCCTAAACTGATTGGTGTTAAGCTTACCGGTAAAATGAGTGGCTGGACTGCTCCCAAAGATATTATCCTTAAAGTGGCAGGTATCCTTACCGTAAAAGGGGGAACCGGTGCTATTGTTGAATATTTTGGTGATGGTGCCGATTCTATTTCCTGTACAGGTAAATCAACCATTTGTAACATGGGTGCTGAAATAGGCGCTACCTGTTCCTTGTTTGCTTATGACGATAAAATGGCTGCCTACCTGAAAGCAACCGGAAGGGAAAAAGTTGCCAAAGCTGCTGATGAAGTAAGAGAACACCTTCGTCCGGATGCTGAAGTGTACAGCAAGCCTGAAAAATATTACGACCAGGTGATCGAGATCAACCTCGATGAACTTGAGCCTCATGTTAATGGTCCTTTCACTCCGGATCTTGCTACACCTATTTCTGAAATGGCAAAAGCTGTTTCTGAAAATGGCTGGCCCGACACCATTGAAGTGGCCCTGATAGGTTCCTGTACCAATTCAAGCTATGAGGATATTAGTCGCTCTGCTTCCATTGCCGCGCAGGCCAAAGCAAAGGGATTGAAAGTTAAAAGTGAATTTACCGTTACACCGGGTTTTGAACTGATTCGTTACACTATTGATAAAGATGGATATTTGAAAACTTTCGACCAGATAGGTGGTGTGTTACTTGCAAACGCCTGCGGTCCATGTATTGGCCAGTGGGCAAGGCATATTGATGATCCTAACAGGAAGAATACCATTGTAACTTCTTTCAACAGGAACTTTGCAAAGCGTAACGACGGATTGGCATCTACACATGCTTTTGTTGCTTCTCCCGAAATTGTTACGGCCTATGCTATTGCAGGACGTTTATCTTTCAACCCATTAAAAGATAAACTGGTGAATGAAAAAGGTGAAGAAGTGATGCTGGATGAACCCACAGGATTTGAATTACCTCCAAAAGGATTTTCGGTTGGTGATCCGGGTTACCAGGCACCTGCAAAAGATGGTAAATCGGTAGAAGTGGTTGTTGATCCTAATTCCCAGCGTTTACAGTTGTTAAGTCCCTTCCCTGCCTGGGATGGCATGGATATGCGCGGACTGAAACTGCTTATTAAGGCCAAAGGAAAATGTACAACCGATCATATTTCAATGGCGGGTCCATGGTTGAAATACCGCGGACACCTCGATAATATTTCCAACAACCTTCTTATAGGCGCGATCAATTTTTTCAATAACCAGACCGACAGCGTTAAAAACCAGATCTCCGGGGAATACGGTCCTGTGCCTGCTACCCAGCGTGATTATAAGGCGCATAATTTCGGGTCTGTTGTTGTGGGTGATGAGAACTATGGTGAAGGTTCTTCGCGTGAACACGCGGCTATGGAGCCAAGGCATTTGGGTGTGAAGGCAATTGTTGTTAAAAGCTTTGCACGTATTCACGAGACCAACCTCAAAAAGCAGGGCATGCTGGCACTTACATTCAACAATAAGGAAGATTATGATAAGATCCTGGAAGATGATGTAATTGATTTTACAGGTCTTACAGAATTTGCTCCCGGCAGTTCCATTACCATGGTTTTACATCATAAAGATGGTACACAGGAAAAGATAAAACTCAATCATACCTATAACGATCAGCAGATCGAATGGTTCAAAGCGGGAAGTGCTTTGAATTTAATTAGGAAGCAGTTTGGTAAGGGATGAGGTGGTGAATGGTGAATGGTCAATGGTGAATGGTGAATGGTGAATAGTGAGTCACTGTTGTCCGGGGAAAGTTAATTAAATAAAAGGAAAAGGGAAGTTCGAAGACTTCCCCTTTTTTGTTTAGTTTGGAGTTACAACACAACAACTAAACATGAGCAAAAGTACTTT
>JAEZCV010000184.1 GCA_023429985.1 Bacteroidota bacterium
TTGTTTTTTCATTGATCAAAAAAACAACAAAACAAACCACTACTCACTACTCACCATTCCCCACTCACTATATTTGCACATGCTTAGATCTACTTTAATTGAAGCTGCGCAGTCGGCTGCCAAAGAAATTTTACGGTTCAACGATCTGGATATTAAAATATCAAACAAGGATGGTATCAACAACCTTGTTACAGAAGTGGATCATGCCTCGGAAGATGCCATCATTAAAGTAATTCAGAAAAATTTTCCCGATCACCAGATATTAAGCGAAGAATGTGGAGCCGTGATACAGGATTCTCAATACAAATGGATCATTGACCCCATTGACGGAACGGTAAATTTTGCCCACCGCATACCAATCTGCGCCGTTTCCATTGCAGTTGAATACAACAACAAAATGGTGCTGGGCGTCGTTTATAATCCTTTCATGAACGAGTTTTTTATTGCCGAAAAAGGAAAGGGTGCCTTTCTGAACGATAAACCCATTAGTGTAAGCAAAAAAGAAGAGGTGCTCAAGGCCTGCCTGGTTACCGGTTTCCCCTATACTTACCTGGATAAACCCAATGGCCCTTTGCAGGTTTTTGAAAGATTTATTAGAAAGGGTATCCCGGTAAGAAGACTGGGTTCGGCAGCCATAGACCTTGCCTGGGTAGCCTGTGGCAGGTTTGATGGTTTTTTCGAACATCAATTGCAGGCCTGGGACAGCGCCGCCGGATTTATTTTGGTGGAAGAAGCAGGCGGAAAGGTTACCGATTTAAACGGAAACCCTTATTCGCCTTACCAGCCGGGCATTATAGCCAGCAATGGAATCATGCACGCTGAACTTGAAAAATGGGTACGCAACGAGATCTGAAAATAAATATTAATGGAAAGAACAGAAATTTCAACGCTGGGTGAATTTGGTTTGATCGATCACCTTACAAAAAATATAGAGATCCGGAATGCAGGAACAATCCTGGGCGTGGGTGATGATGCTGCCGTTATTGATCATTTCGGAAAACAAACTGTCATCACCAATGACCTCCTTGTTGAAGGTGTTCATTTCGACCTGATGTATACCCCGTTAAAACACCTGGGATATAAATCGGTGGTGGTGAACCTGAGTGATATTTATGCCATGAATGCACAGCCTACACATATTATATTAGGACTTGCATTTAGCAATAGGTTTAGTCTAGAAGCCCTGGATGAATTTTATGAAGGCGTTTACGCAGCATGTGAAAATTATGGTGTTGATTTAATTGGAGGTGATACCTCCACCTCGCAAAAAGGTTTTATTATTTCCTGTACAGCCATAGGAGAGGTGGCTCCTGATAAATTTATAAAAAGATCCGGTGCTCAAAAAGGAGACCTGCTTTGTGTAAGTGGCGATTTGGGTGGAGCCTTTTTAGGACTTACCTTATTGGAAAGAGAAAAACAGATCTTTTTAGAAAATCCAAAGATCCAGCCCGACCTGGAAGGAGAAAAATATGTTGTAGGCAGAATGTTGAAGCCGGAAGCCAGGAAAGATATTATAGCATTTTTACAGGCTGAAGATATTATTCCTACTTCCATGATTGATGTTAGTGATGGCTTGAGTTCGGAGATACTTCATATTTGCAAACACAGCCGGGTGGGTGCGGTATTATATGAAGAAAAGATCCCTGTTTCTGAAGAATCCAAACTGGCAGCTTTTAAATTTCATCTTGATCCTACTGCATGTGCTTTGAGCGGCGGAGAAGATTACGAATTGCTTTTTACTATTAAGCAGGAAGACTATGATAAAATAACCACTTCCGAAAAAATAAGTGTAATAGGTTATATTACAGACGCAGAAGACGGTGCTCAAATTATTACAAAAGGAGGCAATAAACATCCTGTAACAGCACAGGGATGGAATGCTTTCAAATGATCTTCATCCCGATGAAAAACCTTTTTTATTTTTTAATCCTGGTAATGGCAACAGGATGTGTTGCAGGCAAAAATTATAATCCATCTAAAAAGTTTGGCCCTGATGAATTGAAGGAAGATTTTTCCATCTTTCGCAATATGCTGGAGGAATCACATCCCGGATTATACTGGTATACATCAAAGGACAGCATGGATTATTATTTCGAATCCGCAGCTTCCAAAATCACCGATTCAATGCCTGAATACAAATTCAGGAATATATTAAGTTATGTTGTTTCTAAAATTCGCTGTGGGCACACAAGCATCAGGCCTTCAAAAAATGCACAACGTTTTGCTTCGCGTACCAGGTCGTATGGACTTCCCTTAAGCATTAAGGCCTGGCCCGATACGGCTGTGATAAGCTTTGGCCTGAAAGACAGCCAGGTAATTCGCGGAGTGGTGTTAACAGCAATTGAAAACAAACCGGTTCAAACTATTATTGATTCATTTTTTAATCATCTGTCCACTGATGGATATAATACCACTCATAAATACCAGGTTTTAAGTAATGGAGGGAATTTCCGCAATTTATATAGTTCAATTTATGGGTTGAAACCTAAGATGAAGATCGATTTTATTGATCATGAAGGAAAGGAAAAATCGGAAATGATTGAAGTGTATCATCCCTCCAAGGATACGCCTCAAGTTCGAAGATCAACTCCAAAAATTTCAAAGAAAGAAAGGAAGAAACGAGCATTAAATTCAACACGAAGTTTAATTATTGATACGGCCAAGGGTGTGGCCATAATGGAGATCAATTCTTTTTCAAAAAACATGAAGATCCGGAAATTTCTCAGGCATTCATTTCGTGATCTTAAAAAACTAAACATCAGGAATCTTGTAGTTGATTTCAGGGGGAATGGCGGTGGAAATGTAGTGTTATCTAATCTGCTTACAAGATATCTTGCCCGGCAACGCTTTAAAATTGCAGACAGCATTTATTCAATCAGAAGTAAAAGTTCTTACAGGAAATATATTGACGATTACCTTCAAATAAGGTTGTTTCATATTTTCATGACGAAAAAAGAAGCTGATGGCAAATTTCATTTTCGTCATTATGAAAACAAATATTTCAAACCAAGGAAGAAAAATCATTTCGACGGAGATATTTATATACTTACAGGTGGCAACACTTTTTCTGCTGCCACTTTGGTTACAAAAACTTTGAGGGACCAGGAAAACGTTCTGGTAATTGGAGAAGAAACAGGAGGTGGTGCCTATGGAAATACCGCGTGGTTGATACCGGAAGTTGAACTTCCGCATTCCAGGGTAAGATTCAGGCTTCCCTTATTCCGTCTGGTAATTGATAAAAATGAAGAGAAGGGAAGGGGCATTATTCCTCATATTATTTCAGAACCTACAGTTGATGACATTCGGCGCAATGCCGACTTTAAAATGGAAAAGGTGATGCAAATAATAAATGATAAAAAGAACGAGAATCTTTGATCGCATTGATATGCATCCTATGCTTTGATTACAAATCCATCGGCATCTTTTCCAAAAGGAAAGCGCTTCCGGCAAGTTTCCAGGTGTTCTCTGTCAAGATGCATGGTGTAAATTCCTTCTTCGTGTTCTTTGTGAAATAAAACTTCACCCAGCGGATCAATCACCATGCTGTCGCCGCTATAATAAATATCGTTACCATCTGTACCAACCCGGTTAACGCCAATCACGTAACATTGGTTTTCAATTGCGCGCGCCTGTAGCAGCGTTTTCCATGCCTGGCTTCTCATTTCGGGCCAGTTGGCAATACAAACCAGCACATCATATTCAAAATCACCTTCATCCTCAAACTGTTGACGCATCCATACAGGGAAACGCAGATCATAACAAACGGTAAGGTTGAGCCGCCAGCCGTTTACTGCGGCTATAAGTCTTTTATTTCCCGGACTGTACTTTGCATTCTCGCCTGCATAGGCAAACAAATGTCTTTTATCGTAATATCCATACGATCCGTTGGGTAACATCCAAACCAGGCGATTATAAAAATTGCCCGCTTCTCTTGCAATAAAACTTCCCACTATTATAGATCTCTTTTCAACAGCCATTGTTTCCATCCAGTTCATGGTTTGTCCCTGCATATCTTCGGCCAGGTTTTCGGGATGCATACTAAAGCCGGTAGTAAACATTTCGGGAAGAAAAATTATCTGGCCTCCGACGCTTATAGCTTCCATCTTTTTTTCAATGGATCGCATGTTGGCCGCCTTATCTTCCCAATGCAAATTGGTTTGGATGAGCGTACAATTAAGGGTTGACATGCCGCAAAAATAATAACCTCAAATCTTTAGGCAGCCTATTTACCCGTTTTTCATTACTGCATGGCAACAGTTTTGAATATATACATCAATAATACCCGAAGAGAACGGTATAATTTATAAAAATGGCTGAATCAAATACAGAATACAGGCAGTTTAAGAAAAAGGTTCTTTACATAGTTAGGGTGGTAGCGCTCGTAATCATTTTATTATTGCTGTTGAAAGAAGTTTTCAGTGTTTTATTGCTACTTCTGGCTGGCACACTGGTAGCCATGTATTTCAGGGGGCTTGCGGGAATTTTTGAACGACACACAAAAATGTCGCAGGGCGCAGCGCTTAGTATATCAATTATTGGCTCTTTTTTATTGCTGGCCGGATTCTTTTATATTGCCGGCAACAGCATTCAGCAACAGATAGACCAGATCAAAGAAACCTTTCCGCCGGCAGTAGAAAACGCCAGGGCCTCTTTAAGCAAATCATCGCTGGGGAGAAGTATTCTTGAAAAACTTGAAGACGGCAACAACGATCAGCGTTTAATGAATGTGGCTCAATCTTTCTTCCGGAGCACCTTTGGTATCATTGGCGATATATACATCGTTCTTTTCATTGCTATATTTTTTACCGTATCGCCAAAACCTTATACAACAGGAATGGTTAAGTTGTTTCCCTCTTCCGGAAAGCCTGTGGCCAGAGAGGTAATTGAAAAAGTTGGGTACACACTCAAGCGCTGGCTGAAAGGGCAGATATTTGCTATGCTGGTAGTTTTTGTACTCACTTCCATTGCGCTGATTATTATGGGGATTCCCATGTGGCTGGTGCTGGCGCTTTTTGCAGGACTTCTGAACTTCATTCCTAATATAGGGCCGCTCATTGCCATGATACCTGCAGTGATCATTGGATTTTTACAAGGACCTGTTACAGCAATCGTAGTGGCTTGCGTGTATATTTTAATTCAAACACTGGAAAGTAGTTTGATCACTCCGCAAATTCAAAAGAAGATGATTAAAGTGCCGCCGGCACTTATTATAATTGCCCAGCTGTTTATGGGCGTTTTAACTGGAGGGTGGGGACTGCTTTTGGCTACACCATTGATGGTGATCATAATGGTGCTGGTTCAGGAACTGCACATCAAAAAAATGAAACAGCAGGAAGAAGCAGCTTCGTCCTAACCATTCCTTCTTTTCTTCGCGCGCCTGAATAAAAAATATGCAGCCATTAAAACACCAAAGGCGGCAAGAGCCAGCATGATCAGGTCCTTATTCTCATAACTTGATTGTTGGGGCTCTACGGCACCTAAAGAATCCTGTGCAAAGCAAATCGCAACAAGAAAAAACGAGAAAACGGTTAATAGGATTTTAGAAAACATAGTCATTTTTTAGTTGTCAGTTCTTTAATGGCTTCAAACACAATATCGGCCTCAAATCCTTTTTGTAAAAGATAATCAATAGTTTTTTTCTTACGAACAAGAAATTGATCGGACTTTAAAAGACTATACTTCTTTTCAGCTTCCTCCTTTACAAGTTTCAGGTAATCTTCTTCATCAATTTCATTCAAGGCTTTCTTAATACAATATTCACTTATCTTTTTTTCTTTAAGCGAGTAAATTATCTTTTTCCGCCCCCATTGTTTCATTCGAAATTTACCACCCGCATACATAATGGCAAATCTTTCTTCATTCAAATAATTTTCTTCTATTAACGCGGATATAATTTCGTCGTGGTAAGAAGAAGCAACCCCTAATTCCCATAGTTTTTGTGATACTTCCAGGTGACACCTTTCCTGGTAACTGCAATATTGCTTCAGCTTTTGAACCGCCTGTTCTTTTGTAAGATGTTTTTTCTGCACGTTTAACAATTTCTACTCTTCCAGGAGTCTCCTGCAACCAAATTCTTTCTCCAGTAATAGATCGTAAAAATCTGCTTTGGTAAAAAGATGCCTGAACATTTCCGTTCCTGCTTCCTTTGTCATATCCATATCGTACATTATGCAGGAAAGAACAATATTTTGTTTAACGCAACTTAACACAAGGCTGTCCATCTTATAATTTTCTTCCAGCATAAACTGGTACAATGGTTTTATCTGCGTACTATCGGCCGGCAACTGGCATAAATAAGCATCGCCTGCAACAAAATAATTATCGGGATTGTAACTGATCTTGATCTTGGCATTTCCTTCCTTTACGCTCCAGTTATTGTTTCCATCCCTTGCAAGTTTTACATCTTTTCCTAACTCTCCTAGAATTTCTTCCACTGCTTTTGCAATTCCAACAGGCTTTGATTCTCTTTCCGGAAGTTGAGGAAGTTTTATTTCGGTACCACAAAAAGGACAATACTTTCCTGCCTCGATATTTCCAGGCACCACAAGGTTGTTGCAACTATGGCAACGAGTGGATGGTTGCGAACGATAAGGAAGGTATAACTCCAGCGCTTCCTTTATATAATTTACCGGCAGTGCGAAACCAAGATTATCGCCACCACGGATAATAAAGGAGTTGATGCCAATGATCTTTCCATCTTTATTCACCAGCGGGCCACCACTGTTTCCCGGGTTTATGGCTGCATCTATCTGTATATATTTAACTCCGTCTCTTATTCTGTCAACCTTAGATATCACACCTTGTGTGGCAGTATAATTCAACCCAAACGGGTGACCAATAGCCACTACTACATCCCCATCTTTTGTTGCCACATAATTACCAAGTCCGAGATCAGGGATCTGCACATCTGCCGGTGGCTGTAAAAATGCCAGGTCGTGTTTTTTATCGGTATACCACACCAGGGCCAGGCGTTTTTCAAACAGGCGGCCGGCAATAGTTACTTCTGCATTTTTGCCCACCACATGTTCATTGGTTATGATGAGGTCAAATTCTTTCAGATAAAATCCTGTTCCCGTGCTGTTTTGGGTAGCTATTTGAATTATAGCCGGCCTGTATAGTTCTATGATCTGCTGGGTATTCATTTTATTTTGTTTCCAGGTTGAGCGCTTCAACTTCAGCAGTGAAGGACTGGTTAAAGGCAACCTGGTTATCGAACTTAATTTTATCGGTTTTCATTTTAAATTCAGGATACTTCTCTTTCCATTTAGCTTCTATGGCTTCTATCCTTTGAATTATGGCTTCCTTATTGTATTGCCGGGAATTTTTATCATACAACAATTCATCAAATCCCAATTCTATAAAATAATCGTTGTAATTAACGTTCATGAACAGGTGAAAAAGTTCTGTGACCGGTTTAGGAAGACTGTAGGAATACTGGCAATAAGAAATTCCATATTCACTGATTCTTGCTGCAACTTCCGGAAGTTTATTTTCCTTGTACCAGTTAATATTCTGGTTAGCATTATAAATAGCATCCGCAATGGTTTTAAAGTTTTGCGGGGTTACTATTGAAAATGTATACCTGGACCGGAACAGGTAAGGAAAGAATTCAGACCTTTCTTTCTCGAGCAATTTTTGGAAGCATTCCATCATCTCCTGGTTCTTTTCCGTAACCTGTCGCTCATCCTTTCTAAAATAAATTTCCACCACTTTCTCCAGCGACAATAACAATTTTCCTTCGGGAACAATAAGGTAATCGATCCTGTATGCCAGCGCCAGCAGCAGGTAGGCTATACCACCCGAATACTTATCTGCATCAATCGAATTAATGGTATCAAGGGTTTCGGTGATCCATTTTTTAAAGTGACGGAATTTAATTTCTTTTTCTTCATCCGGAATGGCTTCCAGGTGATCGGTATCAACAGGCTGCAGCGAATTAAAATCCTGCACCAGCAGGTCGTCCTGTTTATCGGTTTTAGTGGCCAGTTCTTTAAGGCCATAATATAATTTGCTGGGGTTTGCCGTATTGATATCGCTTTCAAAAAGCATATATAATTTCCCCTTGTCCATAGCATACCTGCCATAATAAAGGGTAAAATTCATTTCAAGTAAACGCCGCATAACGGGTACGCTGGGAACAGGCATCAGGGCCAGTTGAGCTTCCGCCTCCAGCAGGTGTTCGTCGTAAGTGCCGCGTATGATCTTGGAACCCTGAAAGAAATAAAACGCCCCCTTGTTCCCATCGCGCTTGTGCACTACATTTTCTATTTCATCGTCGGACAGGTATTCAAAAAAAGCATCAATGCTCTGGAAGTATTTTTTTTCTTTAAAAAGCGTATCTGCCAAATTCCATTTCTCAACCTTTGTAACAGATTTATTGTTGTCGGAATAGCGACCGAATATGATCCCCGGCTCCTTATCGTTTTCCTGTTTTTTGTTTGGCCTGCTAAAAATCTTATCCAGCATACTTGATTTCGTAATTTATCAATTCCACCGCAAAGTTGCCTATTTCAACTCAAAGCCTGAAAAACATTCAAATTATGGGCCGCGTGGGCAAAAAAGTTTATTTAAAGGAAAATTTTGGGGGAAGATGGATGATAAACATACATTTCAGGTGTTCTAAAAATCATTAGTTTCGCCCCAACCTATACCTCAAATTTTATTTCATGAAGTTTATCGTTTCATCCTCTCAACTGCTTAAGCAACTTCAGCAGATTAATGGTGTAATTAATGCCAATACTGTTTTGCCTATCCTGGAGGATTTCCTGTTTGAAGTGGAAAAGAACAGGCTTACTGTAGTGGCTACCGACCTGGAGACTGTTATGCGCATTCAGCTCGACATTGAAGCTAAAGACAGTGGTAAGGTTTGTATTCCGGCGCGCATATTAATGGATTCTTTAAAAAACCTGCCCGATCAACCGCTAACCTTTACTATTGATAAGAATTTTGGCGTTGAGATCACTAGCGACAATGGCAAGTACAAGGTGATGGGCGAAAACCCCGATAATTTTCCCAAGGAACCCGCCGCCGACGATACTACTGCTTTACCATGACCTCCTCGGCACTGGTAACAGGCATTAATAAAACTATTTTTGCCGTAAGCACCGACGATCTCCGTCCGGCCATGACCGGCGTTTTCTTCGAACTGAATGAAGATTATATACAATTTGTGGCTACCGATGCACACAGGCTGGTGAGGTATAAAAGAACCGACGTTAGCTGCCCTAAATCTGATTCATTTATTGCCCCGCGCAAACCTTTGAACCTGCTGAAGGCGGCATTGCCCGATAACGATGATGAGATCACGATCAGCTATAATACCAACCACCTTTTTGTAAAACATGGCACCACCCAAATGAGCTGCCGACTGATAGATGCCCGTTTTCCCGACTACAAAGTGGTGATTCCGGCCGACAATCCTTATAAAATGGTTATCGGCAAATCCGATTTTCAAAGCGCCTTACGCAGGGTAAGCGTATTTAGCAACAAAAGCACCAACCAGGTGGCTTTAAACATTAGCGGTAGCGAACTGCAGCTGGCAGCCCAGGATGTTGACTTTTCTTTTGAAGGAAATGAAAGAATGAAGTGCCAGTACGATGGCGAAGACATTACAATTGCTTTTAACGCGCGTTTTTTAATTGAAATGCTCAATTCTTCCGACAGCAGCGAAATCAGGCTGGAGCTTTCCACACCAACCAAGGCCGGCATTATAAAACCCATGGAACACGATGTTAATGAAGATATACTGATGCTGGTAATGCCTTTAATGCTTAATCAATAAATTTTTACCAATTTAATTAAAAGCACCCCTGAGGTGCTTTTTTAAGGCATTTTTATTGCTGGTTCCAGGTGAGAATTAAATTTCTTAATTTAAAGAATGAAGCCGTGTTATGGATTTTGTTGAATTAAGAAGTTTTGATAACTATATAGAAGCCAATATTGTGCTCAACATGTTGCAGCACCAGGATATTGTATGTCATTTGAAAGATGAACATATCATTACCATAGATCCCTTGTTAAGTCCTGCTCTTGGTGGTATGAAACTAATGGTACATCACAGCCAGGTAGAGCGCGCATGGGACCTTCTTGAAAATGCAGAAGCGCAGTACTTAAAAACAAAAGCCTGCCCTGTATGTAAATCGCACAACCTATCGGTTGTAAGTATAAAGAAAAAGCACAAATGCAAGCTGGCTGCTTTGGCCAGCATGGTATTAAATGGCCATTCGGTTGAAGTAACAAAAGTGTACCGTTGCAACACCTGCGGTTATGATTTTAAAGAATTGCCCTGATAAATATTTGTAAATTGAGGAGTCAGAATTCAAACTGGCCCGCAGAAATTCCATCATGGATCTTATTAATTATTTTCAAACACTTGAACAGCGGCCGGTCGAGCGAATGATCCTGTTAGTTTCGGGAATGCTTTTCCTTTGGATATTGGAAGGCGCCATTCCTTTGCTGGGAATGAAATATAAAAAGAACAAATGGCGCCACGCTTCCATTAATTTTACTTTCACTGTTATTCATCTTTTGATTCATACTGGTTTTGCTTTCTTCATTGTTATACTTTCAGGAATGGCAAAAGATAATGGCTGGGGAATAGTAAACTGGCTGGGGCTTTCTGTTTTCTCTACCATCATCATTTCTTTCTTTATACTTGATTTTTTTGGTGGCTGGCTGGTGCACCTGGTTCAACATAAGACCCGCCTGCTTTGGAAGTTTCATGTTATTCATCATTCCGACAATAATGTTGATGTTACTACAGGACTTCGCCACCATCCGGTTGAAAGTTTACTTCGTGGAATTTTCTTTTTAATGGGTGTTGCCCTTGCTGGCGCACCCATGTATGCCGTTATGATTTTTCAAACAGTTTTGGTGCTGGCAACGCAGTTTACCCACGCAAACATCAGTCTTCCCAAATGGTTAGACACTCCCTTAAGCTACTTCCTTGTTTCACCCAATATGCATAAAGTTCATCATCACTGGAAACAGCCTTATACCGATAGTAATTACGGGGCTATACTTTCTGTCTGGGACAGGTTGTTTGGAACATTCCGAAAACTGGAACCCGAAAATATCCGGTATGGTATTGACAAGGATTATTCGAACGATGAAGATGAAAATCTCAAAATGTTGCTGGGAAGTCCGTTTAAAAAAACAATTTAAATGCGCCCTGTTTACTTCCCGCATCATTCCTGTTAACTTCGTTTCATGAAAAAGATCGCGCTCATTCCTGCCCGCTATGATGCTTCCAGGTTCAGGGGTAAATTAATGGCCAGCCTAAAAGGAAAATCGGTGATCAGGCATACCTACGATGGTACCCTGGCTACCGGTTTGTTTGATGAAGTGATTGTTGTAACCGACAGCGATGTAATTTTCAAAGAGATCACGCAACATGGAGGAAGCGCAGTAATGAGTACAGGAAATCATGAAAGTGGCAGCGACCGTATTGCAGAAGCTGCAGCAAATATGGATGCTGATGTAATTGTAAATGTGCAGGGCGATACTCCTTTTATAAAAAAAGAACCGCTGGAAATATTATTAAATCAATTTGACGAAGCATCTGTACAGGTAGCTTCGCTGATGCAGTTGCTGGAAGATGAGGAACAGATCAACGATCCCAATTTTGTAAAGGTTTGTGTTGACAATAAAATGAATGCCCTGTTTTTCAGCAGGAGTCCTATCCCTTATCCCAGGAATAAAGAAATTGAAATTGCATATTACGAACACATTGGTGTATATGCTTTCAGAAAGCCGGCTTTGATGAAGTTTACTTCTTTGCCGGTATCACCACTTGAAAATGCCGAAAAGATCGAATGTTTGCGATATCTGGAAAATGGCATCGGCATCAGGATGGTTGTTACTGAATATATGGGTGTTGAAATAGATACCCCTGATGATCTTGAAAAAGCAGAAGCTTTACTTTAACCTGATTATGCTTATTTTTCTCTTCTAAAATTTTTTATGAAAACTCTGTTTGCATTCACTTTTCTACTGGTATTTTTTTCCTGCGCCAATGACAACAATACCGCTTCTGCTTCTACTGGTACTTCAACTGCTAAAAATGAAAACGCAGCTACATCTTCTGCAATTGATGGTTTTTACGAAGGACCTTTTACCAACGGAATGAAAGAAACATTCATCAGCTTCCAGGTGTTCAATAATGGAACTGAACTGAAAGATCTTACATTCAAAGGCTACTGGCGTTGCGATGGAAAGCTGGAGTTGACAAAGATGGGACCGGAAGGAAAATTTGCAATTGTAAACGGTAAGGTAAAAGCTCATATAACCCAACCGGAAGGGGGTGGCGCTACTGCAACGCGCTTTGAATTACTGGCCAACTTTTCCGGAAATTCGGCAGAAGGCCATTTCAGAATGAACATTAACGCCCTTAATTGCGATACCTATAATCTCAACTGGAAAGCAAATAAGGTTAACTAGTAAATTTTTTCAACTTACTTCAATCCTGCACCTTTGCTTTTATGAAATTCAGAAATTTTAAAATGGTGGATTACGTTGTCTTCGGAAGGGGCAGCTTTAACCAACTGGAAGAGATCATTGATCCGCAACGCAAGGATGATTATCCTATGGTCTTTTTGGTTGACCATCATTTTGAAAATAAAGGCGAACATCTTCTTAATAGAATTCCTGCGAAAAAAAATGACAAGATCATTTTTGCGGATGTATACCACGAACCAAAAACCACTTATGTAGATTCATTGGCCGACCAGCTGAAAGATGAATTTGGAATGGTGAGCGGTATTATTGGAATTGGTGGCGGTTCTACCATGGACCTTGCAAAAGCTGTAAGCCTGATGATGAACAACCCCGGGTCCTCGGCCGATTACCAGGGCTGGGACCTTGTAAAAAAACCAGGTGTGTATAAAGTGGGCATTCCAACACTCAGCGGTACCGGCGCAGAGGTTAGTCGTACTACGGTTTTGACCGGACCCACAAGAAAACTGGGAATGAATTCGGATTTCACACCTTTTAATCAAATTGTTCTCGACCCTGAACTAACAAAAGATGCCCCTGTCAACCAGCGCTTTTATACGGGTATGGACTGCTATATTCATTGCATTGAAAGCTTAACCGGAACCTACCTTAATGAATTCAGTAAATCTTATGGCGAAAAAGCGCTTGACCTTTGCCGTTATATATTTCTTGAAAAAGATAACTGGGACGACGAGTGTGATGATAAATTAATGATGGCTTCCTATGCAGGCGGAATGAGCATTGCCTATTCACAGGTGGGTGTGGCACACGCAGTAAGTTATGGACTGAGTTATTTACTGGGAACTAAACACGGTATTGGCAACTGCATTGTTATGAACCATATTGAAGAATATTATCCCGAAGGTGTTGCAGAATTTAAAAGAATGGTTGATAAAAACAATATTGAAATTCCCGAAGGCATTTGCAAAGGACTTTCGGAAGATGATTTTAATAAAATGATTGATGTATCCCTGGGAATGAAACCTCTATGGGAAAATGCTCTTGGCAATGACTGGGAAAAAATTATGACCCGGGAAAAGCTGCGCGAGCTTTATGGCAGGTTGTAAGTTTTATTTAAACAGATCTTACCCGTTTGTCGTTCTTGTTATTGTATTTTCTTTCGTAATATTCATTTGCACTTGCTTTGATGGTGCCGGGATATGAAAACACTTCAAGTTCATAGGTATCAAGATGGTAGCGCCACATCAAAGGATGAAGATTTCCATCACCCGCATCTTCAGCCCCTACAAGAATTACAGTATTATTATCGGCCCATTTTCCGTCCAGCACTATGCCGGAAGATCCTAAAAATAATATCCGCTTCCTTGTCTGACTCTTAATATCAACAATCCCGATTTCGGTATCGGGGCCTGC
Source organism: Bacteroidota bacterium (assembly GCA_023429985.1). GTDB lineage: Bacteria > Bacteroidota > Bacteroidia > Chitinophagales > Chitinophagaceae > Flavisolibacter. Next base: position 13,867 of record JAEZCV010000184.1, read on the forward strand.
AAAATCAAATTTGGTTTTGCCTTTTCTTGTTGTTTCAATAAAATTATACGACACCAGGTCAAGCGCTTTTGTACTGTCGCTATTAAAAACAAAGTAGGGATAATAGGTTTGCAGCGACCCTTTTTCAACGTTTACAGGAGCCGTAGTATCCTGGGAAATTACTTCGCCCACGGTAAAGCGATTCGTATTAAAACTACTGTCCGAGGATGATAAAAAATTAGATAATTCTGGAAAATGAATTTCAAAATTTGGCGCCTGTGGCTCATCATAAACGATTTCTGTTTCAGTGCTGTCCTCTGCAGGCTCTGTTTCAGCCTGTTGGTTGTTACAGGAAGCCATGAACAATAATCCAATCACAAGAATAAATCCTTTCATATCATTTCTTTTTAAAAACAGGAACCGTGCTGCATGGTTCGCCATACATGATCGACTTAACTATTGGCTTTAACAACCTGGTAATCCCGGCATAAGCAAAAGCACCAATATTCTTATCCCCGCAGCCTTTCACAACTATTCTCTGGTCGCTATAAATAGAAAGATCCAATGCGGCTAAATTCTTCAGGATAAAATGTTTCTCCATTTCTTCAACAGTTCCCACATAAACATCATTGGCAACTCCCTGCAAATAACTTGCTACTAACATGTATGCCCAAACGGGAATTATTGCATCCACTGTGCAGGTAATGGCTGTATTCTTTCCTGCATAAACCGACCAGTCAAGGTTTTTTAATGTCTCCCTGAAATCTTTTTCTTTTAAAATCAACCCCATGAACAAATGATCCTTCAGATCGAAAACAGCAACTTCTTCCTTTGGATAAAAATTTTCAAGATCGATTGTTATCAAACCGCTTGAAGCTACCTTGTTTACAATTACTTCGCTCATAATGCAAATTTAACCTGAATTGCTCTTAAGCAAATGCCAACAAAAAAGCCCCTGAATGAGGGGCTTTGAAAATATATGTTTACTTATTAATAAAATCTTGGCCTGTAATCTTCGATGTCTGCATCTTTTTTCAACACATCCACATAAGGATTCACCCCACCACCATACTGCATCTGGCTTTGGAGTGACTGGCGTGATTGCATAACCAGGTTTCTTCTTTGTTCCTCGATGCTTGCCGCTTCTATTGGTGTGGTACCTACACTATTTACCCTGATTACATAAACCCCTGCCTGGCCCGGAATAGCAGCAGATACCTTGCCTTTAAAGGCTGGGTTGAATGCTGCACCGGTAACTTTAGGTTCGTAGGCCAAAGGATTATTTCCACTGGTAAAACGCAGGCTGTCAACAGTTTGCACCTGCACATTAAATTTAGATCCTACAGCTTCCAGTGTAGTGATGGCCCCCATCTGTTGCATGATCTGCTCTGCTTTTTTCTTGTTGCGAAGAATGGGTTCAACCATCGGACGCACCCTGTTCACACTCACCAGTCCCTTTTTATTAATTTCAGTAACAACAGCAACAACATAGTTTTCGCCAATTCTTTCCGGACCAAGTACATCGCCTTTATCGGCTTCAAATGCATCTTTAATCAGTTTCCTGGAAGAACCATCAAGTCCCGGAATAGAAAAATCCATCGGCCTGATATCTGAAGCAGGGAATTTATTAACCCCTTTAGCTTTCAGGCTTTTTTCCCAGTTATCATTGAAATCTTTGTAATTCTGGCTGGTGGCAACAAAAGTAGATGCTGCATTTTGCGCTATATTATCTGTTTCCTGGCTTGCAATGATTGGTTTAGCAACGTAGGCGATTTTATAGGCTGGTGAAGAGCCTTTCTGCGAAAGGATCTCGATATAATGATAACCATAATCTGTTTTTACAATCCCTGTTGTACCAGTAGAATTAGTAAATACAAAATCGTTGAAGGCCGGAACCATTTGTCCCGTTGACACACCTTCATAAACACCGCCATTTTTGTTGCTTCCCGGATCATCGGAATGTTTCACAACAAGTGTATCAAAGTTTGCCCCGGACTTATGCGCCTGCATAATACTGTCAGCAATTCTTTTTGCATCTTCATCAGATCTTACCGGCATGCGCTCACCGGTTTGCAGGACCTGGTGTGTAGCTACTAAAATATGACGCAGCTTAACGGTGTCGGGCAAGTTTCTTTGTGCAATTATTTTTGAAAGTGCATAGGCCGACTGCCCTCCGTTTTGAGAAGGATCGAAGTAAGGACCATAGACCTGGCCAACAGGAGCACTTAAAATTGAATCCTTATTAACCTGCTGGATCTTTGTGCCGGTAATAAATCCATTATAAAAGGGTAGTGTGCTGTTTCTTGCCACAAATGTTTCGTAATTAACCGAAACGGTATCAAACTGTTGTTTTAATTCTTCCATCTGTTGCCTTGCAGCAGCAGAATCGGCAGCACTGGGCGCAGCACTAAAGGTTACATATTCAATATTTCTTGTTTCCTCCAGCTGCTGGAAATCTTTTTTATGATCATTGATGTATTTCTGAATTTCATCATCAGAAATTTTAATAGTGCTGTCGGCAATGGTAGCATAAGGAACACTTACATAAGAAACGTTTGCAAGAAGGCTGTTGTCAACATTTCTTTTTTCTAAAAACCACTTCGGAAAATACATGGTGTTCATAACCAGGCTCACATATTTTTCTTCCAGCCTGTCTTTTTCCAATGCTTCAAGGTAAAGATTTACATCGGCTTTTTGTTCGTTGGTACCGCCCTGTTTTACCGATGCAATATATTGTTGCGCCTGAACAGCATTGTACTGGCCCGTATTTGGATCGGTAAAGCGCTGGCGCAGATCCTGTGGAGGATTGCTGCCATACAAAATATCCCTTAATTCTTTATCGCTCACTGTTAAGCCCAGCTCTTCATATTCTTCTTCAAGAATAACCTCGTTTACCTGCTGGTCCCAAACACTTTGAATGATTTGCTGGCGCGATGCATCGTTAACAATATTACCCTGGCTCTGCTGGTATTTTTCAACATTTGAAACACGATTTGCAAACTGCTGGTAGTCTAATTCCTTATCGTTAACCTCTCCAACTGTAGTTTGGTTTCCTGAAAAAAGACTTCCTCCATTTTCAAAGGCTAACATGATTACAAAAGTCAGCAAGGCAACCGCAATGATTACGGCCATAACTTTAGCATACTTGTCCTGAATTTTCTGGATAATTGACATAAATGGTGGTGTTCGAATTTAAAAAACGGATGGCAAAAATAGGGGTATTATATGGTATCCACAAATGTGGAAAAACCCCTGAAACCTATAAATTTCAAGGGTTTTAGAGAATTAAGAACTGTTTGTCATTTTTTTGATTTCGGACTCACCAGCTTCATTTCGCTCACCAGGTGACCCGCTCCGGCAAATTTGTCAATTACAAATAATACATACCTTATATCTACCATAATATTCCTGCAGATAGACGGGTCGTAATTCAGGTCGCTCATGGTTCCTTCCCAAACCCTGTCGAAATTGAGGCCTACAAGGTTTCCATGGGCGTCGAGGGCCGGGCTGCCCGAATTTCCCCCTGTTGTATGGTTTGTTCCTATGAAACATACGGGCATCTTTCCGTTCTTTCCATATTTGCCATAATCTTTATTCTGGTAAAGGCTGATAAGTTTTGGATGGAGATCAAACTCATAATCGCCCGGAACATATTTTTCCATAACGCCTTCCAGATAGGTCATATGATCGTATTTCACCCCATTTCTGGGTTCATATCCCTGCACCTGGCCATAAGTAACGCGCAGGGTGCTGTTGGCATCGGGGTAAAAAGTTTTTTCTTTAAAAACCTCCATCTGCGCCTTCATATATATGCGCAGCAACTCATTTATGGAGGTCTGCAAGCCATTAATATTCGAAGCTACCTCTTTTGAATAGGTTGAATTCATGCGGTGCATTAAGTCAAAAGCCCTGTCGGTTTTTAAGTTTTCCAGCACCATGGCAGGATCCTGCTCCAGTCTTTCCATAATAAGAGAGGCATTATCCATGTCTGTGGCATCGTAAACCATATCGGCCAGCTTTTGGTAATCGCCTCCCGCCAGTTCAACCCAGGCAAGCAATTCGGGAGCCACCAATTCCCCGGGCTGGTTAGTAACATACATTTCAATTAGCGCAGCAAACAATCTTTTGTCCACTTCCGGATTATAGTCCTTATATATATTGGTAAGTCTTTGCTTAACTCTTGGCAGGTTTTGCTGCAATCCTTCGGGTCCATTATTTACTTGTGCTGTAATTAAACTGTTCAGCTGGGCGGCAACAGTAAAAAGTTCAATGCGGCCGAGCACCTCACCCTGGTAATCCCTTGCCAGCGAAAAGGGCTCGAAATTCATATAAAGTCTTTCCAGGTCGGCCAGCAGGTTGCCATATTTTAATTGCAGCACAGGGTCGGCA
>JAEZCV010000060.1 GCA_023429985.1 Bacteroidota bacterium
TTACTGGAAGAGGCGGTGTTGCATATGCATATCGATCACAAAGATCTATTGCCCGAAAAGCAAAAGATCATTGAGAACCTGCGTTCCAAGGAAGATGTGCTGACCAACAAAACCATACTGGTGGTGGATGATGATGTAAGAAATTTATTTGCACTCACCACCGCATTTGAAAGGTATAATATCAATGCCATTACTGCGGAAAGCGGGCAGGAGGCCATCAATATTCTTAGTGAAAATAACGATATTGATATGGTGTTGATGGATATTATGATGCCTGAAATGGATGGTTATGAAACCACCCAGAAGATCAGGAGGGAACATAAAAATCATAATCTTCCGATCATTGCAGTAACAGCAAAAGCAATGAAAGGTGACAGGGAAAAATGTATTGAAGCAGGAGCATCTGATTATATAACCAAACCAGTAAAGATCGACCAGTTGTTATCGCTGATGCGTGTATGGCTTTATAAATAAATGATGGAAGTATTCAACTCTTCGGAAAATACATACAAAAAGCCGGTAAAGATCCTTGCTGTGGACGACAGGGAAGATAATCTTTTGTCTATCGAAACCATTTTGGAAAACGATGGCCATACTATTGTTAAGGCAACCTCGGGCAGGGCGGCCTTAAAAATTTTACTGGCACAGCAGGATTTTACCCTGATACTTATGGATGTTCAAATGCCTGATATGAACGGGTTTGAAACAGCATCCCTGATTTACCAGAGAGAAAAACTGAAACATATTCCCATCATCTTTATTACGGCACATAACCAGGGTGAAGAAAAAATGTATGAAGGTTATAAAATGGGTGGTGTGGATTTCATTTATAAACCTATCAATTCGGAATTACTTCGTTTTAAAGTAAGTGTATTTGTTGACCTGTACCGTAAAACCCACCAGCTCATCAACCAGGAAAAAAAATTGCTTTCGGCTAACAAAAACCTGGAAAAAGAAGTGGAAGAAAGAAAGATCTCAGAACAAAAAGTATGGTTGCTTAATGAACAACTGGTGCAGAACAACGAGCATTTGAAAAATACCATTGAAGAACTTGACAGGTTTGCTTACGTGGCCTCACACGACCTGCAGGAACCATTAAGGAAGATACTGGTATTCAGCGATAAGATCCAGACCAAATACAAAGGAAATATATCGGAGGAACTATATGGTAACCTGGAAAAGATCATGAAGGCCTCCGAAAGAATGCAGCTGCTGATCAACGACCTTCTGCGCTTTTCCAGGAATACGGCCGCCAATGAAGATTACAGTTTTGTGGACCTGCAAATGCTGGTGCATGAAGTAGTGGCCGATATGGAATTTGAGGTGGAAAGAAAACAGGCCAGGATCAAAATTGGTAAACTTCCCACTGTCTGGGGCATAGCCAGCCAGATGGGCCAGCTGTTTCAAAACCTGGTGAGCAATGCCTTGAAATTTCAAAAAGAGGATATTACACCTGATATCCATATTTATTGTTCCTCCGAAAACCACAATACCAATGGAAGGAACCTATGCAGGATCGTTATTCATGATAATGGTATTGGTTTTGATCCTCAATTCGCCGATGAAATTTTTGTTGTGTTCAAACGACTGCACAGTTACCACGAATTCCAGGGCTCCGGTGTTGGGTTGTCCATCTGTAAAAAAATCATTGACCGTCATAAAGGATCCATTATTGCGGAAAGCATTCCAGGACAGGGTTCAAAATTTATTGTTGAACTCCCGGTTGCAAATCTCAACCTCGCCGAACAAAACCCATCTGCGATAGAAACTTCACAGTCTTAAACAGTTTTCTTTAAAAAAGGCGGTGTATTCAATAGCCTATAATATATATTATGTTAAGTAGCCTAAACACTTGCAGCCCCCGGCGCTGGTAAATGTGCAAAATTGTACCAGATTTATTTAACTTCCTTTCCTGAAGCCTGGAAACTATTTTCATAAAAAAGATCAATACTATCTTCTAAAATAATTCAAATAAAAAAGCCTCCCGAAGGAGGCCTTTTTACATCAATAATAAGGTTAAAGTGCTTTCAATCTTTCCTGGTAAAGAGTAACCTTGTCGGTTTGCTTTTTCCTGGTATGATAGTCAATTAAAATATTAATAACCTTGCGGTAATTGGCCTTGTCCTGTGGTTTCATTTCAGCATATTCTGGTGTCATCAGGTCATAGGCTTTTTGCGTATACCTGAACAACTCCTCGTACTTCTGATCTAGTTTGTCAACCAAAGGTTTTCTTTTTGCCTTGTCTGCTGCTGTAGTTCCCCTGATAGCCCTTAACGCGTCTTCAATATCATAGATCTGGTTATAAACATGCTGCGACATTACAAAATTTGCCGTGCTGGTTGAATTTGCTTTCAATGCTCTTTCCAGGGCCTCGCCTGTTTTGGCTACACGGGCATCGTAATCGGCCGGTTTGCTATCGTAAGAATAAGTATAATTGAATAACTCAATGGCATAATCCATTGCCAGCGTGTAATTCTCCGGATACTTTTTCAGCATGGCCTCATAGCGCTTGAACCTCGCTTCTATATCATCGCCGGGAGATCCAAATTCAACACTTACCCAGTAATCGTTATCAGGATATAAATCGCGTCCAATATTCAGATATTTATCGGCTTTTTCATTGTTATTATTTCTTACATAATAATCAACCAGCAAAGCATAAACCTCTTTGTATTCTTTTCCACCTACACGGGCATCTGCAATTTTTTCGAAATAAGGTATGGCCTCACTCTCTTTCTTTGCCAGGTAGGCCGATGAAGCCGTAAGATTTACCAACTGCGTATCTAAAGCAGGAAAGCTGAAATTTCCAAATGAAAAATCCTTGCTCCTGATATAATCTTCAACTTCCAGTGCTTTTTTCATTTTTTCAAAGGCAGCGGCATAATCTTTATCATTATAATTCTTAACCCCGCGATTATAGTAAAGATCATACAGCTGGAATAAACCAACATTCTGTTCCAGTATCATCAGGGTGTTTTTAGCATCCATTTCCTGGTACTTTTTAAATGCTTCAAAGGCAATACCGGGGGCATCGTAATCCAGGGAATTGGTGGAGTCCTGCTGGGCAAGACTGCTATAGATCTTTCCTTTATAATACCATGCACTGGCGTCGGACTGGTTCCTGGGATCGGTCATCATCTGGTCGATCTTAACCTTGGCCTCAGTAAAATTATTGTTGCTAATGTCTTTCTGAACATCTTTCAGTTTTTGAGCCTGCAAGCCTGAAAAAATGGTGATGAAGAGAAATGAAAAAAACAGTTTACGCATGTGTGTTATTTTAATTTATTATTAGGGTTCTACCTTATCGTCTTCTTCAGATGGTAATTCGGCTGAATTGGTTGGTTCGGTTAATTCTGTTGCAGCAGTTCCTTCCACCACTTCGCCGGCTTCTTCCATTGATTCAATAATGGCAGCTTCTTCTTTAACATCTAATTGAGTAATGGCCGCTATGGCATCACCCTCATCTATCCTGATAAGCCTTACACCCTGTGTGGCGCGCCCCAGTTCACTGATGTCTGCCACCTTCATCCTTATCGTTACTCCACTTTTACAGGTGATCATTAAATCTTCGGTTTCTGCCACATCAAGTACGCCTACCAGCCTCCCCGTTTTTGGAGTAATGCTGATGGTTTTTACGCCCTTACCTCCACGATTCGTGATCCTGTATTCATCTACCTGTGTACGTTTTCCATATCCTTTTTCACTAACTACCATTACTGTTTTTTCAGGAGTTGAAGGGCTCACACAAATCATTCCTACCACTTCATCATTCGAATCGTCCACTTCAATGCCCGTAACGCCAATGGCGCCCCTTCCCGTTGGTCTTACCTTTGATTCGGGAAACCTGATGGCCCTTCCGGATGCTACGGCCATCATTATTTCACAATTTCCATCTGTAAGTTTTGCTTCCAGCAGTTGATCACCTTCAACAATGGTAATGGCATTTACACCGGTTTGTCTTGGACGACTGAAATCTGCAAGGGCAGTTTTCTTAATCACACCCTGCCTGGTGCATAAAATAATGTAATGGTTCTTTACAAAATCAACATCCTGAAGATCTGCAATATCAATGATCGCACGGATCTTATCATCAGGTGCTATCTGTAAAATATTCTGTATAGCACGCCCTTTACTGTTCTTTTCTCCTTCAGGTATCTGGTAAACATTCAGCCAGTAACACCTGCCCTTTTCCGTAAAGAATAAAAGTGTATGATGGGTGGATGCAACAAATAAATGTTCTATATAATCCTCTTCCCTGGTTTTACCTCCCACTGCTCCTCTTCCACCTCTTCGCTGAGCGCGGAATTCAGTTGCCGATGTTCTTTTGATATATCCAAGATGAGAAATGGTGATCACCACATCTTCTTCCTTTATCAGGTCCTTAATGCTCATCTCATCATCCAGGTAAGTGATCTCGGTTTTCCTTTCATCACCAAATTTTTCTTTGATCTCCAGCAGTTCTGTCTTGATCAAATCATAACGCATGCCTTCGTTGGCAAGCAGTTCCTGCAGGTGTGCGATCAGTTTCATCAACTCATCATATTCAAGCTTGATCTTGTCGCGCTCCATGCCTGTTAAACGCTGTAATCTCAATTCAAGAATGGCCTTGGCCTGGATCTCATCAAGTCCCCAACCTGCATTCACCAAGTTATCTTTTGCAATTTCCGGTGTGGAAGAAGCACGGATCAATGCAATCACTTCATCTAAATGATCCAGGGCAATTAAATAACCACTCAGCAAATGCGCTCTTTTTTCTGCTTCTCTTAATTCGAACGTAGTACGGCGCACCACTACATCGTGGCGGAACTCGATAAATTCATGAATCAGTTCCCTGAGGTTTAGGATCCTTGGTCTTCCTTTAACAAGCGCCACATTATTGATACCATAGCTGGTTTGCAGCTCGGTGAATTTATAAAGCTGGTTGATCACCAGGTTGGCAATGGCATCGCGTTTCAGATCAATAACAATACGGGTACCTTCTTTCTGGTTCGATTCATTATTGATATGTGCAATGCCTTCGATTGTTTTATCATTTACAAGGTGACCGATCCTGTCGCAAAGCGAATCGCGGTTTACCTGGTAAGGAACTTCCGTAATAATAATTTGTTCTCTTCCACTGGCCTTTACTTCAATCTTTAATTTTCCGCGCAATACCACTCTCCCACGCCCAAAATGAAATCCTGCTTTAATTCCTTCCATTCCATAAATGGTTCCACCTGTGGGGAAGTCGGGCGCTTTTACATATTGCATCAGCTCATCAACCGTGATGTCCCTGTTTTCGATGAGCGCAATACATCCGTCAATCACCTCGCTGAGGTTGTGCGGCATCATGTTGGTTGCCATTCCTACAGCAATACCACTCGATCCATTTACAAGCAATTGAGGAATCCGTGCAGGAAGAACGGTGGGTTCTTTCAGCGAATCGTCGAAGTTGAGCTGGAAATCAACCGTGTCTTTTTCAATATCCTGCAACATGGCTTCAGCCATTCTTTGCATTCTTGCTTCGGTATAACGCATAGCCGCCGGACCATCGCCATCCTGGCTGCCATAGTTACCCTGGCCATCGATAAGTGTATACCGCATGCTCCATTCCTGGGCCATACGTACCATGGCATCGTAAACAGCGGTGTCGCCATGGGGATGGTATTTACCTAAAACCTCACCCACAATACGGGCAGATTTTTTATAGGCACTACGAGGGCCCATGCCCAGTTCATTCATGGCGAAAAGGATACGGCGATGTACAGGTTTTAAACCATCACGCACATCCGGAAGGGCACGACCAACAATCACCGACATTGAATAATCAATGTAGGCTGTCTTCATCTGCTCTTCGATATTTACGGGTATGATACGGTTGAAATCGGTGGTTTCCTGCGGTTGATTATTGTCTTCCATTCTTTGTGCTTGTAAATACTTTTTTAAGGTGAGCAAATGTACCTTATTTCAGGCTAAGTGCCAGCGAAAATGAGGCATTTTAAGGACATGTTACCAAAGGTTTTTCCACCTGTTCAATTCAGTTCCGCAGGAATACAAATTCCGGCCTTCACTCGGTTCATCGAGGCATAGTATTTTCTTTAACTAAAGGGTAAACATGGCCTATGAAAAAATATTTGTTAAGGCGGAATGGAAGGATCCTGGGCCCCTTTCCCCTGGAAGTACTGAACCTTATGGAAATCTATGCTTCCGATATGCTGTGCGAACCTGCTGATAATAACAAATGGTTACCTCCGGAAATGGTGGATGGATTGGAAAATTATATAATTCATGAAGCCGAACCTGGTGAAATTCCGGTGGTGGCCGGTGAAAAACCAGTTGATGGAGATGAAACAGCAAAAGAACCCATAAAAAGCAATCATGACTGGCTAAAAAAATTAAGATTTCAACTCGGTGTATTTAAACCGGCAACCCTGTTCTTCCTTTTAATTTTCTCCACTTTATTCGCAAAACTTGCCATTGATTCGGTGGTAGATTACGAATACTATCAAAAGACTTCAATGGCAATGGTCGATCAGCCGCAACCACCGCTGCAATATGTTCATGATGCTTTGGTGAAAAAATATTTCAAACCCTCTGATACAGTTGCCTCCACATGGCTTGAACCGGGCAGGCCTTCCGATATATTCAGGGATGTTTCCGTAAAAGGAAAAATAGTTCCCTCCGGCAACTTAGATCCTGCAGCATTATTGCTGGAAATAAAAAACAACTCTTTATACCTGGTAGATCATGCAGAAGTGGAAGTAGAATATAACGATGATAAAAATGTTATTGGCAGGCATTCCTTTAAAATTTCAGGACTCAGGCCAAAGGCAACAAAATCGCTTTCGGTTCCGGTAGAACATGCAAATGCAACCATCAGTTATAAAATTCTGAATATCTATACCAGCCAGTACACTTCCTTAACACGCGATATTTAAAGAGTTGTTGAATGGAATTGGGTTAGACTTACATTTGCCTGATGAAGAACATTCTTTTGTTTGGCGCAGGAAAATCAGCCACGGTTCTGATTGATTATTTCTTAAAGAACGCCGCAGTTTACCACTGGAATTTAACTGTAGTGGATGCCAGCCTGGAACTTGCCAAAGAAAAGATTCAGGGCCGCCCTCATGGAAATGCTGTTTCATTTGATATAAATGACGAAGAGAAAAGAACTGCTTTAATTGAAAAGGCCACCATTGTTATTTCATTGATGCCACCTGCTCTTCACTTTTTAATTGCCCGCGATTGCCTGAAATATAACCGGAACCTGCTCACTGCTTCTTATGTTGATGAGCAGATAAGATCTTTGCAGGCTGAAATAGAATCTAAAAATCTGCTCTTCCTCTGCGAAATGGGTTTGGATCCCGGAATCGATCATATGAGTGCCAAGAAAATGATTGATGAAATACAGAAGGACAATGGAAAGATCTATTCATTTTATTCGCATTGTGGCGGACTTGTTGCACCAGAAAGCGACAACAATCCATGGCATTACAAGATCAGCTGGAACCCGCGTAACGTGGTAAATGCAGGAAAATCCGGCGCCATATTTAAATTCCAGGATAAGATAGTGGAATGGGAGTACGAAGAACTGTTTGCAGAAAAAAGATATGTACCCATTCCGGGCCATGAAGTGTTGTGCTGGTATCCTAACCGCGACAGCCTGGGTTATATTAACATTTATGGACTGCAGGATACCTCCACTTTTATTCGGACAACCTTAAGGCATCCCGATTTTATTTATGGATGGAAAAATCTGGTAGACCTTAAGCTTACCAGTGAAAAAGAAACCTACCCTACAGATGGCAAAACATTGGGAACATTCTTTAAGGAATATATGGAGAAGAATGGTTTCAGCGAGTGGCTGGAACAAAAACTCAGGCAGCATTTTGATGGAACAAAAGACCTGCTTGCCGAACTGGTTAACCTGGTGGAACTGGAAAAGAAAGCAGCCGATAAAGGTATTGAGCCGGTTGATGAATTCATGCTGGTGGATGACAAGGGTGATTTAAAAGAAATTGATATTGACGATCTAAAAATAAATGCAGCTGCCTCCCTTGCCGATAAAATGCACGACGCCAGCTTAACCCTCAAACAACTTTTTTACCTGGGGATGGATGACCAGGAAACACTGATCAATAAAGGAACCTGCACTGCTGCTGATGTGCTGCAGTTTGCTTTGGAAAGAAAGCTTGCCTTGCAGCAGGAAGACAGGGACATGATAATAATGCTGCATGAAATTGAATACGAAAGAGCAGGAAAAAAATATAAAGCTACCGGAACACTGGTATTGGAAGGAGATGATGGAACACATACGGCCATGGCTAAAACGGTTGGACTCCCACTAGCCATTGCAGCCAAATGTATACTCACCGGGCAACTGAAGGCAGGAGGCTTATTGATTCCCGTAGAAAAATCTATTTATGATGTGATACTTCCCGAACTTGAAATGTTTGGCATCAGGTTTAAAGAAGAAACCATTGAACTAGAGTAAGGCTCTGAGTTTTTCTTTTACGATCATCATACCATCTGCTGCACCTTGTTCAATCATTGTAAGATTATATAACGATGTTGTATAGGGTATTTTCTTATCAACAATGAACTTGGGTATTTCGGCGGGAACATAATTTACAAGTCCGGCTGCGGGATAAACAACCAGGGAAGTTCCTACGATCAGAAAAACATTTGCACTACGCATAACGGGAATAGCTTTTTCAATCATAGGTACCGGTTCCTCAAACCATACAATATGAGGCCTTAACTGCGCGCCATCCTCTGCAACATCTCCTATTTGAATATCTTCTCTTATCTCATATACTAAATCTTCATTTTTTTCACTGCGCATTTTTAATATTTCGCCATGAAGATGAATGATATTGGTTGAGCCGCCCCTTTCATGCAGATCATCTATGTTTTGCGTTACTATAGTAACATTGAAATCATTTTCCAGTTCGGCCAGCGCATAATGGGCAGCGTTAGGTTGCGCTTCCAGCACATTTTTTCTGCGCATATTATAGAATTCCTGTACAAGGGCAGGATTTCTGCGCCATGCAGTTGCAGTTGCCACTTCATTTATATCGAAGCCTTCCCAGAGGCCATCAGCATCTCTGAACGTTTTTAAACCACTCTCTGCACTGACTCCTGCGCCCGTTAGTACAACAAGGTTCTTTTTTTTCATATTCAAAGCTAATTGTTAGAAAAATAGTAGGGGTATGTGAATTAATAACCGGGAAAGGCTGATGAATTGGAATCTTATTTGATAAGTTATAAAAAACTTGATTATGGCAGAACAGAGATTTGAATTACTGGTTGACGGGGTTCCCTATTCCGTGGAAGCCTCCTCATTTGAGTTCAATGCAGAAACCAGGTACAAGGTAAATGTTGGAAAAGATGAACACATTTTTTCATGGGATCCCAGCCTTGGCCGACTGGCATCTATTGACGATGATGCCGTGAACATTCCTGAAAGTGTTGAGGAAGAAATTGCAAAACGACTTCAATCGGCGGGAAGAATTTAAAACATAACACCTTAAAAAGAAGAGGCTGTCTCATAAGTAGGCAGCCTCTTTTTTTATTTTCAGAAAAAAGAGCCTCTTTTTCCACAATATGATTGT
>JAEZCV010000109.1 GCA_023429985.1 Bacteroidota bacterium
AAGGCTGCTCACATCATTGAGCGAAAAATTATTTTCTTCAGCCGGACTTAATTTTCTTACCGACCGCATTACACCGGTGAGTTCATCTTTTAAAACCTTTCCACTCACGTGATCTTCACCCTTAACCATTAATAAAGGGCTGGCTCTAAGTTCATCCAGGAAAGTTCGAGTATACTTATAGGGAAGCACCACGCTTTTATCGAAGTTCCATCCGCCACCAAAAGCCTGCGAACCTTCTTTTTTAATTACGCCCGAAATCACCACTCTTCTTCCCCGAATGGTAAGTTGTTTGCCTAATGCTCTTTCTTCATTACCAAAAAAGGCCGAAGCAACTTCATTACCAATTACAGCAACATTAGTTCCTCTTTCAAATTCGTTTTCGGTGATCATTCTTCCAACTTCAATATTTATGGGTTGAATGTTGGGATAGTTTCTCGTGATTCCATAGATCACCGTATTATTTAAAATATTATCACCAATTTCAACAGGCATTTGCGAAGTGATGATAAAGGCTGCATATTTAACTGCGGAGGTTCTGGCAGTGATCTCTGGAAGTTCTTCGTATTTGGGAGAGGGGCGCTTTGCAAATTTCCAGTAGGGGTAGTCAGGTCCGCCGGCCCATTCCCATTTATCAACATAAACAGTATTGGTACCGAGAGATTCAATGGCAGACTGCACATTTCTTTCCAGGCTTTGCACGGTAGCAAGCACGCCAATAATGCAAAAGATGCCAATGGTAACGCCAAACAGGGAAAGAAATGTTCTTAGTTTATTCTTCCACAATTCCAACAGGGCCATTTTAAAGCTGCTGAGGGTAATTTCTATAAGGCTGAACATAAGCAAATGTAATCAGACCCTATTCAAAACTATTCATGTATGGAAGGTAAATTTTATTAATTTCGAAGTTTTCTGAAAAAGAGGTTTGTGAAATTGTCAAGAATACTGATCATAGACGATGACCCGGATATCCGCACTGTATTGAATATCCTTTTGCGTAAACAGGGTTATGAAGTGGAAACGGCATCGCGTAAAGAAGAAGTTTTTCCTAAGATACAGGGTTTCAATCCTTCCTTAATTATACTGGATGTTCTGCTGTCGGGTTATGATGGAAGAAAGATCTGCCAGGAAATTAAGGCATCGGCTTTTGCACATATTCCCGTGATCATGTTTTCGGCCCATCCCGGTGCTGCCGGTAAATTTGAAACCTATGGTGCCGATGATTTTATCAGCAAACCGGTGGTAGCCGATATTTTTCTCGAGAAAGTTAACAGGCATCTGAATAAATGATCAGGGGTTGTTGGGAGCATTAGGTTCTTCCCTCTGGGAAGTATTTTGCTCCTGGTTGCCGGCACCTTCAGTTCTGAAAGGCTGCCTTGCCTGCTCGTAATTCATACCCTCGAAGCCTTCAAAGCGATCCCGTGATTTGTTATCACGGTTAGATCTGCTGTTATTTTCATTTTCCCCACCAGGCGTTCTCCACGAATTTTGCGACATAATACTAACATTTAACTCAGTAAATACCTTAAAAACAGTACCAGTTTTTTTCCTGCTGAGAATTAATGTACTTCAGGGTATTATATATTTTACTGTACCCGGGATATACCTGGTTATTGGAAATACTTCCCCAATTTATGCCTCACCTTGTTAAATCCATTAACAGTTTTTAATCCCACATGGTAAACTTACTTTTGCCACCGCAAAAGACAACCTTGATGAAGTATCTCAGTGAAATAGAAAAAAGAAGAACGTTTGCCATCATTTCGCATCCCGATGCCGGGAAAACCACATTAACCGAGAAATTCCTTTTGTTTGGCGGTGCTATACAGGTTGCCGGTGCGGTTAAAAGCAACAAGATCAAAAAAGCGGCGACTTCCGATTTCATGGAAATTGAAAGGCAGAGAGGAATTTCCGTAGCTACATCTGTAATGAGTTTTGAATACAATGGCATCCTGATCAACCTTTTGGATACACCGGGTCACAAGGATTTTGCAGAAGATACTTACCGTACACTGACTGCTGTTGACAGTGTAATACTTGTTGTTGACAGTGTGAACGGGGTGGAAGAACAAACGAGAAGACTGATGCAGGTTTGCAGAATGCGTAAAACACCGGTGATCGTTTTCATCAACAAAATGGACAGGGATGGAAAGAATCGTTTTGACCTGCTGGAAGAAATAGAAAAAGAACTTGCCATTAATCTTCACCCAATGACCTGGCCTATAAACCAGGGAAAGGATTTTAAGGGGGTGTATGATATGCATAATAAAAACCTGCGATTGTTTACTCCAAATACAAAAGCAGGTGATGATGAAGTGATATCCATTTCCGATCTGACCTCTTCTAACCTGCAGGAAATTTTAGGAGACAGGGATGCCGATGCATTGAGAGAAGATGTTGAACTGATAGATGGCGTGTATGGTGAACTGGAGGTAGCGAATTATTTGCAGGGTGATGTGGCACCTGTATTTTTTGGAAGCGCCATTAATAATTTTGGGGTGAAGGAAATGCTGGATACATTTATCAGGATCGCACCTACACCTCGCGACCGTGAAACCAGTGTAAGAAAAGTTGCCGTTACAGAAGATAAGTTCAGCGGGTTTATATTTAAGATACATGCCAACCTGGATCCCAAACACCGCGACAGGATCGCGTTTTTAAGAGTATGTTCGGGAAAGTTTGAAAGGAATAAATATTTCCATCATGTGCGTTTGGATAAAGATGTGCGGTTCAGTAATCCTTATTCCTTTCTTGCGCGTGAAAAGAACGTAGTGGATGATGCCTATCCAGGCGATGTGGTAGGATTGTTTGATACAGGAAATTTTAAAATCGGCGATACATTAACCGAAGGTGAAGAATTTTTTTACACAGGCATTCCTTCTTTCTCTCCTGAAATATTTAAGGAAGTGGTGAATAAGGATCCTATGAAAACCAAGCAGCTTGAAAAAGGCTTGCTGCAACTTACCGATGAAGGCGTCGCGCAACTGTTCACACAATTTGGCGGCAATAAAAAGATCATAGGTTGTGTGGGTGAGTTGCAGTTTGAGGTTATTCAATACAGGTTATTGCATGAATATGGAGCCTCCGTAGTTTTTAACAGCGTTCCATTTTTTAAAGCCTGCTGGATCACGAGTAAGGATCAAAAGAAGATCGATGAATTCATCAAATTCAAATCATCCAATATTGCAACAGATAAGGATGATCATCTTGTATACCTCGCGCAAAGCGAGTGGTTCTTAAATACCGAAAGAGCCAATAACCCGGAGATAGAATTTCATTTTACGAGTGAGATACACAAGTAGGTTAGGGGATTGGGATAGTTGTTTAGAGTTTAGTTGTTTAGGCGTTTAGTTGTTTAGGCGTTTAGTTTCATTCCTTTATTATAATTTTTTCTAAACCCCTAAACCTTCTAAACCCCTAAACCCCTAAACCTTCTAAACTTTCTAAACCTTCTAAACCCCTAAACCTAAATCTCCGGATACACTCCTGTATAATTATGCGGAGTAATTGATTTTAATTCCTTTTTGATTTTAGCCTTCACATTCAGGCCATCTATAAAGGCATGCATTGATTGTTTATTTATCTTGTTTTTTCCTCTTGTCAGATCCTTTAATGCTTCGTAAGGGTTGGGGTAATTTTCCCTGCGCAAAATGGTTTGAATGGCTTCGGCAACAACAGCCCAGTTATTATCAAGGTCCTGTTCTATTTTTTGCTGGTTGAGCACTAATTTATTTAAACCCTTATCAATAGATTTAAATGCAAGTATGGTATGTGAAAAAGGCATTCCAATATTTCTCAACACCGTTGAATCAGTAAGATCTCTTTGTAATCTTGAAACAGGAAGTTTAGCCGAAAGATGTTCGAACAGGCTGTTGGCAATTCCCAGATTGCCTTCTGCATTTTCGAAATCAATAGGATTCACTTTATGCGGCATGGCTGAAGATCCCACTTCACCTTTCTTTACTTTTTGTTTAAAATAATCCATGGAGATGTAAGTCCAAACATCCCTGCAAAAATCAATTAATATGGTATTGATCCTTTTCATGCAATCGAAGCATGCAGCAAGGTTATCGTAATGTTCTATCTGTGTTGTGAATTGAGAACGTTCCAGTCCAAGTACATCCTGAACAAATTCATTGGCAAATGCAATCCAGTCGGTATCCGGAAAAGCAATAGAATGTGCATTGAAGTTACCTGTAGCGCCACCGAATTTTGCACTGGAAGGAATATGGATCAGTTGTTCCACCTGGTTTTCGAGTCTTTCACAAAACACCATGATCTCTTTACCAAGCATGGTTGGTGAAGCAGGTTGTCCGTGTGTGCGTGCCAGTAAGGGAATATATTTCCATTCGGCTGCCAGCACTTTCAATTCGGCAATCAAATTGAAAAGAGAAGGCAGGTATTCAAATTCAAGCGCGTGTTTCCACGAAAGAGGAATGGCAGTGTTATTGATATCCTGGGAGGTTAGTCCGAAATGTACCCATTCCTTCACCTTCGTTTCACCCAGTTTTTCCAGCTCATCTTTTAAAAAATATTCAACTGCTTTTACATCGTGATTGGTAATTTTTTCAATGGATTTTATCGAAGCTGCCTGCTCGTGGGTGAAATCTTCTTTCAGCCGGGTGAGCGATTGTTTTGTTTTGGCAGAAATCGGAAAGAAACCTTTTTCAGAAAGTTGAAGGAAGTATTCGATTTCTACCAACACACGGTATTTCATCAGGGCATATTCAGAAAAATATTCATCCAGGTGTTGTACCTGGTTCCGGTAGCGTCCGTCGATGGCAGAAATGGCAGTCAGTGCATTCAGTTCCATAAAAAAACAATCAGGCGGTATTGTTTATGGTGCCCGCCTATCTTTGCCGGCAAAACTAAATCATTTGGGCAAGATAAGAGTGGGGGCGGTGAACTACCTGAATACAGTTCCCATGTTGTATGGATTGAAAAGAAATGCAATAATGGAGGAAATTGACCTTGTGGAAGATTACCCCGCCAGGATTGCAGAAATGCTGTTGAACGATGAAATTGACATAGGGCTGATACCTGTTGCGGCTACAATAAAGATGAAGGAGTGGCATATTGTAGGAGATTATTGTATTGGAACTGAAGGCGAGGTGGCATCGGTTTGTATTTTCAGCCAGGTGCCGATGGAGGAAATTGAAGAAGTGCTGTTGGATTACCAGTCAAGAACTTCAGTGGCACTGGGCAAAATATTATTGAAAAAATACTGGAAAAAAGAAGTAAAGCTTACCGATGCAAGGGGAGAAGATTTTCGGAGCAGAATTTCAGGAACTACAGCAGGATTGGTGATAGGTGACAGGGCATTGGAGCAGCGAACATCATCTCAATATATTTACGACCTGGGAACTGCCTGGAAAGCGCATACAGGATTGCCTTTTGTGTTTGCGGCGTGGATCTCGAATAAGCCTGTATCTCCTGAATTCATTTTAAAATTCAACCATGCCTTAGGTTCTGGCATTTCGATGATGGATGATGTAATAAAGGAAATTGATTTTCCAATATATGATATAAAAGAATATTATAAAAAGAATATCAGCTATAGGTTGGATAAGGAAAAAATGAAGGGAATGCAATTATTTCTTTCCCTGTTAAATGGATCAGGCACTCATTAGATGTGCCTTTCAAAAATTATCAGCTGGAATTCTACAGCTATTGCCTTATCCTTTAGTTATTATATTTTACAATAGATTTGCCCTTCCCAAAAGCTTATCATGAAAGTTGTAATTTTTGCAGGGGGCCTAGGCACCCGGATCAGTGAAGAAACAGATGCAAGGCCCAAACCAATGGTGGAGATCGGGGGAAAACCCATTCTCTGGCATATAATGAAAATTTACAGTACCTATGGTTTCAACGACTTTGTAATTTGCCTGGGTTATAAGGGCTACATGATCAAGGAGTATTTCATGCATTATTATATGCATAATTCCGATATCACCATTGAATTGAACAGCAATAAAATGGAGGTCCACTATACTGCCACCGAATCTTTTAACGTCACACTGGTGGATACAGGTTTAACAACCAAAACTGCAGGCAGACTTAAAAAGGTTCAGAAATATGTGGGTGGAGAAGACTTTTTACTTACTTACGGTGATGGCGTTTCCGATATCAATATTAAGGACCTGCTTCAATACCATAAACAGCATGGAAAGATAGCTACCGTAACGGCAGTACAGCCGGAGGCCCGCTTTGGCGCTATGGAGCTTGGTGATGACGGAAGTGTAAAGAACTTCAAGGAAAAACCCATAGGTGATGGCAAATGGATCAACGGAGGTTTTTTTGTTCTTTCTTCAAAAATTTTCAATTACCTCGAAGGAGATATGGAGGAAATAATGTGGGAAGATGCACCAATGGAAAAGTTGACGGTTGATGGCGAATTAATGGCCTACAAGCACCGGGGTTTTTGGAAGTGTATGGATGCCCTGCGTGATAAAATTGAATTGGAAAATTTATGGTCAACCAATAAAGCTGAATGGAAAATCTGGTAAAAGAAAATCTGCAGCAATTTTATTCAGGCAGGAAAATCTTTCTTACGGGGCATACAGGTTTTAAAGGTTCCTGGCTGGCTGCATGGCTGTTTTCCATGGGCGCAAGTGTTAAAGGATATGCCCTGGAACCTGGCTATAAAAAAGGATTGTTTGATGTTTTAGGTGAGGATATTTTTGAAACGTCTGTAATCGCGGATATTCGTGACCGAAAGAAGCTGGCTGATGAAATACAATCCTTTCAGCCCGATCTGGTGTTTCATCTTGCTGCACAGCCCCTTGTGCGCCGCTCCTATGAAATACCTTCCGAAACTTTCGATATTAATGTTACGGGAACGGCAAATGTTCTGGAAGCGGTAAAGTATCTCGAAAAAAAGTGCGCGATGGTGGTAATTACCACCGATAAGGTTTATGAAAACCTGGAGCAGGACATTTTATATAAAGAATCCAGCAACCTGGGAGGCTACGATCCTTACAGTGCCAGCAAAGCCTGTACAGAACTGGTTGTAAGTTCATTCAGGAATTCGTTTTTTAATTCCCGGGATTATACAAATCATCAAAAATCGCTGGCAAGTGCCAGGGCAGGGAATGTTATAGGTGGCGGCGACTGGAGCAACGACAGGATCGTACCAGATATAGTACGTGCATTGAAGCAAAATCAAGAGATCATATTACGCAATCCAAATGCTATCCGCCCCTGGCAACATGTGTTGGAACCATTAAGTGGTTACCTGATTCTTGGAATGAAATTGTATAAGGAACCTGAAAAATTTGCTACTGCCTATAATTTTGGCCCCTTACCTGAGGATCATTTAACCGTGCAGCAATTAGTTGAAAATGCCATTGCCTCCTGGGGCTCGGGCAGGTGGAAGGATGCTTCCCTGAAAGATCAGCCACATGAAGCCGGTATTTTAAAACTTGATATCAATAAAGCAAAAGCCGAATTGAACTGGGTACCTAAATTAAATGCTGAAAAGGCCATCGACTGGACAATAAAATGGTACCAGCAGGATGTTAACAAGTTGAAGCAATTTACCTTCGGTCAAATAAAAGATTTTATTGCATTATGATCTTTCATCCGCTCGCATTAAAAGGTGCTTATTTAATTGAACCGGAACCTTTCAGTGATGAAAGAGGAATGTTTTTCAGGTTTTATTGTAAGAAAGAATTTGAGAAGATCAATCATACAAAAGAATGGGTTCAGCTGAACCATTCAATAACTAACAATACGGGTGCTATCAGGGGTATGCACTACCAGCAGCCACCTTTCACAGAGATCAAAATGGTGAAATGTATAAGGGGAAAGATTTTAGATGTAATTATTGACATCAGGAAGGATTCTCCTACATTTTTGAATTGGTATGGAGCGGAACTTTCAGAAACTAATAAATTGATGATGTATATTCCTGAAGGATTCGCTCATGGGTTTCAATCCCTGACCGATGATTGTCATCTCATTTACCATCATTCTGAGTACTATGCACCCGGAGTTGAATCCGGATTGCGCTATAATGATCCAATGGTCAACATAGAATGGCCTTTGCCTTCCACCATAGTATCGAAAAGAGACAAAGATCATCCCTTATTAACTAATCAATTCAAAGGAATAGAAATATGAAATGCAGGTATTGTAAGGAAGAAGTGAAACATGTATTTATCGACCTGGTTAATTCACCTGCATCCAATTCCTTTTTAAAAAAGGAGGAGTTGAATGAACCTGAAACCTATTTTCCTTTAAAGGTTTTTACCTGTGATAGTTGTTTTTTGGTGCAGGTAGATGAATACAAAAAGTCGGATGCAATATTTAACAGCGACTATGTTTATTTTTCTTCTTATTCAACCAGCTGGCTAAAGCATGCTCGTAAATATACCGATATGATGGTGGAGCGGTTTGGTTACAACCAGGACTCCAGGGTGGTGGAGGTAGCTTCTAATGACGGCTATCTTTTGCAATATTTTAAAGAAAAAAATGTTCCTGTTCTTGGCATTGAACCTACTGCCAATACCGCTGAAATTGCCCGGTCAAAAGGAATTGAATCCATAGTTGAATTTTTTGGAGTGAACCTGGCCCAAGATCTTGTGAATAAAGGGATAAAAGCCGACCTGCTTCTGGGAAATAATGTGCTGGCACACGTTCCTGACATCAATGATTTTGTAGGAGGAATGAAACTGATCTTAAAAGAGGATGGTGTAATTACAATGGAATTTCCCCATCTTCTTCAGCTGGTAAAAAATAACCAGTTTGATACGATTTACCACGAGCATTTTTCTTATCTCTCATTTTATACTGTAAAAAAAATATTCAAATCGCAGGGGCTTGAATTATTTGATGTTGAAGAACTTTCAACGCATGGCGGTTCGCTGCGCATTTTTGCAAAGCATGAGGAAGATCAATCCAAGAAAATTTCAGATAATGTTACCGCGCTGGAGTCTAAGGAAGCAGCAGCAGGAATTGACTCAATTCAGTTTTATGAAGGTTTTCAGCAACGTGCTTTAAAAATCAAGCTTGATCTATTGTCATTCCTCATAGAGGCAAAACATTCGGGAAAGAAAGTGGGAGGTTATGGTGCGGCTGCTAAAGGAAATACATTATTGAATTTTTGCGGCATTAAATCCGACCTTATTGATTTTGTTGTTGATGCCAACCCGCACAAGCAGCATAAATACCTGCCGGGAAGTCATATTCCTGTGGTAAATGAAGTTCATTTAAAGAATGAAAGGCCCGATTATATTATAATATTTCCCTGGAATTTAAAGGATGAGATTCAGGAGCAACTGGCTTATATAAAAGAATGGGGAGGTAAATTTGTTGTTCCCATTCCATCTTTTGAAATTTATTAAATGAGAATTCTTGTTACCGGCGCTACAGGTTTTATTGGTAATCATGTTATAGATCATTTATTACAAAAGGGCCATGAAATTATAGCTACTTCGGCCCATGTGGATAAGGCAAAGCAATTCCCCTGGTATAATCAGGTGCGTTATATTCAGTTTGATCTTTCTGCCTTCCATAAAGGAGAAAATTATTTTGCATTTTTTGAAAAACCCGATAAGATGTTGCACCTGGCATGGGAAGGGTTACCGAGGTATAAAGAAGATTTTCACCTGAAGAAAAATCTACCTGGGCATTATTTATTTCTATCCAATTTAATTGAAAATGGTTTAAACGACCTTACGGTTGCCGGCACCTGTCTTGAATACGGAATGCAGGAAGGATGCCTTAAGGAAACCGATCCCGCTATGCCATTGTTTGCATATCCTTCAGCAAAAAATCAGTTGAGAATGATGCTGGAGAAATTATCAACCGAATTTCAATTTAATTTAAAATGGGTGCGGTTGTTTTATATGTATGGAAAGGGTCAAAACCCTAATTCCTTACTTTCGCAGTTAGATCGTGCTATTGAGCAGGGAGATGAAGAATTCAATATGAGTGAAGGAGAGCAGGTAAGGGATTATCTGCCGGTTGAAAAAGTGGCTGAATATCTTTCAGCGATTACATTGAATCAAAATTTCACTGGAATAGTGAATTGCTGCAGCAATGAACCTGTAAGATTAAAGGATTTTGTAGCAGATTATTTAAAACATAAAAACAGTCAGATCAAAATTAACTTTGGTTATTATTCGTATAACGATTATGAGCCAATGAGGTTTTGGGGCGACAATTCAAGATTATTATCAATATTAAAAAATGAATAATCCAGTTCAGGAATTTTCAGAACAAACCAGGCAAAGGGTATTGGCCAATGGTTCCAATCAGCAACTTAAAGAAGCCGCCAGTCATTTTAACCTGGAGTCAAATAAGGCGCAATATTCCTATAATTTTACCTGGATGGGCAGGCCTATCATTCAGTATCCACAGGATATGGTTGCCATGCAGGAAATTATCTGGGCGGTAAAGCCTGACCTGATTATTGAAACGGGCATTGCCCATGGTGGTTCATTGATATATTATGCTTCTTTGCTTCAATTAATTGGTAAGGGTGAAGTAGTGGGAATTGATATCGATATCAGAAGCCATAACAGGGCGGAAATTGAAGCCCACCCTATGTTTGACAGAATTACCATGGTGGAAGGTTCTTCGGTTGATCTGCAAACGATCAGGAATGTGGAAGAACTGGCTGCTGGAAAGGAAGTAGTAATGGTTTGCCTGGATTCTAATCACACACATGATCATGTTCTGAAAGAGATGGAATTATATGCACCCTTTGTTTCAAAAAATTCTTACATGGTGGTATTTGACACAATTGTTGAAGACCTGCCCAACGATTATCTGCCCGGAAGAGCATGGAAGGTTGGTGACAATCCAAAAACAGCAGTGAAAGAATTTTTAAAAAAGAATCCTGAATTTGAAATCGACCAGGAAATCAATAATAAACTTTTAATTAGTGTAGCTCCCGATGGCTACTTAAAAAAGGTGAAGTAATGAATACTCCTTTTATTAGTTTTTGCCTGACAACCTATAAAAGGGATGCTTTCCTCAGAGAAACACTGTTAAGTATTCAAAAGCAAACTTATTCTAATTACGAGGTAATAGTCTCGGACAATGATCCCGGCCAGATGGGAAAACTTGTTGTAGAAGGGATTAAAGATCCAAGGTTTAAATATTTCCCGAATGAAGAAAACCTGGGAATGAAAAAAAGCTTTAACAAAAGCCTGGAGCGTTCCTCGGGTGAATTTATTGTAATGATAGCAGATGACGACCCGGTTTATGATGATATGCTAGAGACACTTGTGAGTCTCTGGAAAATGCATCCGGGTTTTGGTATGTATTTAGGTGGTGCCGACTGGTATTGTTCAAATCCGCAGGTTGCAGAATTGTATGGACTAAAAGTGGGAACCAATTCGCTGCTGAATTGTAATGAGGAAGTAGGAACCATAAAAACCTTTTCCGCATCGGAATATCTTTCAGGTTTTTTCTCCTTTGAAATATTTCCTGCTTATTTATGGTCCACGGGAATGGTTAGAAGATCAACTTTAATCGAAATGGGAGGAGTTCCGGATTATGGCACACCATTTCTTGGAGATTATGCTTATCTGAGTCTTATGGGTTCACATTCAGGGGCGGTTACCATTAACAAATCCCTTGGCAGGCAAACAGTTCATTCGCAAAATTTCGGAAGAGATCAGAATGACCAGCTTTCTCAGGCTGTAATGGGTTTTACAAACTATGTGAGTGAAAGACTGGTTAAACTTCCAACCTGGGAAACTTCAAAACCACATTTTTATAAGTTTGTAGGTCATTGGGTTATTTCCCACCTTGCATTTCTTTTTCATTATTATAAAAGAAACAACCTGGATACAACCGATTTATTGAAAGCAGAAAAAGATATTTTCCAGGTGGATTTTTTAAAACAATATAAAGTAAAATACTACCTGAAAAAGAAGTTTCCACCCATTCATAACGCACTTGTAAAATTAAAATCTGCGGTTAGCTGATATGACGGGCACTGCAAAATATACCATTGTGCTGCCTGTGCGGAATGGAGGCGAATACCTGAAACTGTGTGTGAAAAGCATTCTTGACCAGGCGTTCAGGGAATTTAACCTGGTGATTCTTGAAAATTGCAGTACGGACGGTACATCTGAATGGATTAAAACCTTAACTGACCCCCGGATTCAAATCATTGCTGCAGAAAAATCGTTGTCGATTGAAGAAAACTGGCAACGTATAACAAAAATTAAAAAAAATGAGTTTATAACACTCATTGGCCATGATGACCTGTTGCATCCCGATTACCTGTCGGAAATGGATGTTCTGATTCAAAAATATCCTGAGGCAAGTTTATACCAGACTCATTTTAATTTAATAAACAGTAAAGGAGCAGTAATAAGACCTGCAAAAAAAATGAGGGAAAAAGAATCGGCAGTTGAATTTCTCGGCGCTGTTTTGCAAAACAGGTTTGACCTTTTTGGTACAGGTTTCATGCTCCGGTCAAAGGATTACGATATGGTGGGAGGTATTCCTCCTTATCCGAATCTTCTGTTTGGTGATTTTCAATTATGGATGGAAGTAACTAAAAAAGGTTATAAAGTTACTTCACCTAAAACCTGCTTTTCCTACAGGGTGCATCAAAGCACCACTAAAACTTCTTCAGATGCAAAAATGCATGCTGCCTTTAATGAATTTATTTCCTACCTGCAATCATTGAAAAAAGAAAGCAATGATTTTAAATCCGCTATAGAAAATTATTTTCCTGCATTCCTGGATGCTTATGTGAAAGGGTTGGCACACCGGCTTTTGCGCACCCCTATAGCTAAAAGAGAAGGGTTAACTGTAGAAAAATTTTTGCAGCAATCAAAAGCGCATGCAGACAGATTAATTCCACATAATGTATTTGATCCCCTTGGGCAGAGATCTGTTCGACTGGCTAAAATAATTGACAGTAATCCGGTTTTTAGAAATCTATTTATATTATTCAGGAAAGTGTACCCAAAACCGATTCTGAAGTAATGGCCGAACTATCTATAATAATAGTTAATTACAGGTCGCACAACATGGTGTTTGATTGCATACAATCTCTCAAAAAATATAATGGGTCTGTAGGTTACGAAATCATTGTTGCAGATAATGATGATCTTGAAAACGAGACTGAAGTTATTAAAAAGCATTTCCCGGATCTGGTATGGCATAACATGAATTACAATTCCGGCTTTGCCCGTGCTAATAATGCGGGTATGCAAATGGCAAAGGGCGATGTTTTTCTTTTACTCAATCCGGATACGATTTCTATTGATGATTCGATTTCGCAGGCATATAAAAAACTTGTGGAATCTGATTTTATAGCCTGCGGCGTTCAGCTTTTCGATGAAAATAAAGAACCCCAGATATCGGGGAACTATTTTATGAAAGGTGGCATCAACCATATCCTTCCCATTCCTTACTGGGGCGGATTTTTACGCTGGCTTGGCTATCAATTGAAAACAAAAGTTCCTAATGTAAAAAATGCGGAAGCAGTGCAGGAAGTTGACTGGATCAGCGGAGCATTTTTAATGGTGAAAAGATCTGCAGTTGAAAAGGCAGGAATGATGGACGAAGATTTCTTTTTGTATGGAGAAGAAGTGGAATGGTGCAGCCGCTTGCAAAAAGAAGGAAAACTTTGCATTTTTGGTGATTTGAGCATCATTCACCTGGAAGGTGCTGCTATCAATAAAGATCAGAATATCGCAGAAAAGGGGTATTATAATTTATACGATAAAAAGGGATTGCAGTTAATGGTTTCCAATCACCTGCGCGTAAGGAAGCAATATGGAGTTGGATGGTTTATTTTTCTATTGCTGAATTATACCTGGGGCTTTTTCTTATATTTTATTTGTTCAACAGTACATAGGTTATTCCTGTTGAAAAATCCGGCAGGAGAATGGTCAAAGATCTTCAGCTTTGGAAAAAATCTTGTGAATCTCTGGGCTTTAAGTCCCAAGATCATATCCGGCAAAAAGCATTTTTACAAATTGCTTTGATCAGAATTTTCCCAGCAAACCTTTAAAGGCATCAATCCTGAATTTGATCACCGGCCATGCCTGTGAAGGATTACCTTTTACCGCATACCAGATGCCCAGAACAACCGAACCGCCCAATTTATAAACATATTCGAGGTTCTTTTTTATATAGGCCCATTTGCCAATGGCCTTGGTTCTTACCTGCTCGCCTCTGCCAATGCCTGATGCAACACGGTACATATAATGCGGTGTAAGCTTTTTTACTTCCACTACATGGTGAACGATAATGCCCGGATCGTAATATATCTTCCTGCCAAGGGACTGCAATCTTAAAAAGAAATCCTTTCCTTCTCCACCAATTCTTAGCTCACCTTTTACGCCCGGCAGGCTGGTATTGAAGCCATTGATCTTATCAAAATCTTCTTTCCTTACGATCATATTGGATTCAAGCGGGTATTTTCCGGGTGCAAACACGGTTGGCTCTTTGCTATAATCAAAATTGCCTACAAGAGAAGAAACATGGTAGGACATCCATTTGGGTTCTTCCGGAATATATTTTGGAATGATCCTCCCGCCCAATCCACCGGCATCAGGATTTTCCCGGAAGAAATGAACGATCCTTTCCAGGTAATGTTCTTCCGCAATGGCATCATCATCCATAAAACAAAGCAGGGGAGATGTAGCAAAAGCAGCGCCTGTATTTCTTGCAAATGAGGCACCCTGGCGTTCTTCAGTCAAATAAATGCAGTTAAAACCGTGATGCGAACTGATATAATCCTGAACCAGTTCCCCTGTGTTGTCAATGCTGTTATTGTCAACAACAATTACTTCAAAAAGACTTTTACTTAAGGTTTGACTATATAAACTTTCAATAGCATGAATGATGTAATCCGCGCGGTTGTAAGAACAAATAATAATTGATATTTTAAAACTTTCTTCCTGCATTGCTTACAACTTCATTGATTTTTTCAGCAGCTTTTGCTGCAATATTTTGCCATGAAAAATATTCAAAAAATGCCGGCGGTGTTTCTTTTCTTATATCTTTTTCTTTCACTATTGCATCACAAAACCCTTTCCAGTCGTGATCCTCAAGCTGTTTAAGTTTCTCTTTCGCTATTTCTTCCGGAATTCCATTAGCACCTGACCGGGAAGAAATTACCGTGCAATGATTGGCCAATGCTTCAATAACTTTAGTTTTAATTCCCGAATTATTTACAACAGGATTTAAAAAAAGATCAGATGCCTGGTATAATAGGTTGATGTCTTCAATAAAATCAAGGTAAACAATTCCATTCGATCTTTTAATGTTTTGCTGAATGGCTTCATCCAGTCTCTTTCCTGTGATTACGATCTTATAATCAAAATTTAATTTGGCAAGTATGGGGTCTACATAATTAACCAGGTAGTTAACCGCGTCTACATTGGGTTCATAATCCATAGTGCCGTTAAAATGAAATATATACCTGTTTTCGATTCCATATTTTTCATAAAATTTCTGCTTTGCATTTTCAATTTTACCGGGAATCTGAATTCCATATGGTGCCACGGAACATTTTGATGCATCCAGTTTAAAATCACGGATTGCCGTTATCATATCATCTTTGCTTATGAAAAAATTATGATTGGCTTTTTGATGGATCCATTTTTCATAGGGTTTGTAAATCCACCATCCTTTTTTTTTCATCTGCTTAAAGCGGTACACTTCCAGGTTGTGTGAATGAATGATAAAGGGAATGCCGGTTGATCTTCTTAAAGCATAGGCCATCCAGCCTGTGTAGGAATGTTCCGCTATAATGCAGTCTATATATTCTTTTTCAACAATCTCCCTTAACTTTTTCAGCAACAGCCGGTTCCTGGTCATTTGCTTATTGGGAAACAGTATGGTTTGAACCGGGAAACTGGTATTGATTTCTTCAATATTATCCTGCGAAGCCAGCATAATAACTTCATGATGACTAACCAGGTCCTCGTAAAAATGGACAATACCTTTTTGTCCGCCCATATGTGGCGGAAAAATTTTAAAGGATACTAAAGCCAGTATCCTGGCCATCAGGCTTTAATTGTTCTTTTTTTTCTGTACTCCATGAATGCTGCTGAAAGTAGTCCCAGGAATATCATCAGTCCCGCGATCAATGCAACCGTTTCACCTGTATAAAAAGATGCGGGATGAAATTCAAACTTTATTTCGTGTTGCCCGGCCGGTATAACAATTCCTCGGAGCACATAATTGGTTCGGATAATGGGCGTTTCCTTTCCATCTACATAAGCTTTCCAGCCATCTTCGTAATATACTTCACTAAATACGGCAAAACTATTGGTGGAAGAATTCGATCTGTATATCGCCACATCGTTATCATTATTTAATAACGTTATTGATGCATCATCCGTTGCAGGTTGAATGTTTTGTACCAGGCTTTGTGCATTTTGAAAAAGAATGGCAGTATCGGAAGGACTGAAATTACCAAGTGCATCCATTACTGCTCTTGCGCTGTTTTCAAAACGTAAACCTTTTACAAACCATGCATGTCCAAGTGCAGCCGGATTTGGAATCACCTGCTCATTTCCCTGCAGGTCGGCCTGAATAATGTATTTGGTATTCAGCATATTCACTACAGGTAACGACTGCGGGAATTTTGAAAGCTGGTTCTCTATCAGGTCCTGGTAAATACTGAGTTTTGCAGGGTGATATCCTCCAATTGAATTATGATAATTCGCCGTCATGGCACCATAAGTAAGCGTTCCTAATCCCTGCCTCAGGTCGAAAACACGGTAATAAGCTGTGTCCTGCATGATCTGTTTATCGGCGTTAGATGCTGTAAAACTATTTTCATAATCCATTTCATCCTGGTAATTATCAGCATTCAGGTATTTTGAATTCACTGCCATCACATCAATAAATGCAAACACACCTATCACTCCCAATGCAACGGTTGATTTTATCTTGTTCTTAATAAATAAACCCACCATCAGCGCTGCAACAGCCATAAATAAAATGGAGCGAATCAGGCTGCTCATGAAGATAGATTTCCTGTCATCCTTTAATGCGTTCACGTAATTGTTGATGTAATCCTTCACCTGGTCGGGAGCAGACCCCGTCTGGCTTAACAATTGCCTGTCGTATTCTGCCGTAAAGTCCACGCTCATATAAACAAGAAGAATGAGTACGATCATTCCGCCCGTAAGCATTAATCCTTTTTTATACTTTTCCCATAACTCATTTTTGTTTGCATAATTGATCATGTTCTTTAAACTAAGAACAGCCATCATGCAAAGAAGAAAAGTTGGAATAACTATGATCATGCTGGGTGCACGAAACTTGTTATACATGGGAAGGTTGTTCAATAAAAATGTATTGAATCCCATAAAATAACTTCCCCAGCTCATTAAAATTGCCAATACCGAAGCTGCCAGTATCCACCATTTATGTTTATTTCCTAAAGTGAAAAATCCTAACAATGCCAGAAAACAAATGATTGCGCCAACATAGGGCGGACCCGATGTTGTTGGATTGATTCCTCCCCAATACGCAAGTCTTGTTTGTGCAATCTGGCTGGATAATTCCTGGGGCATGGATTGCAATGACTGAAGCGCCTCAGATTCTTCCAGCAATGCTTCTACGGGTTCACTGGCTCCCCCAAACATATTGGGCACCATCATTACAAATGGTTCGGATTTGCGCATGCTGTAGCTCAGTGCGTAATCAACAGACAGGCCATCATTGGTTGAATTCGACTGGCTGTCGGCCAATTCACTTCCGCCTCGAATGGAAGATTTTGCATACTCTAGTGTTGTAAACAGGGGAACTGCATTGGTAAAAACGCCGGCGAGTGCGGCTACCACTACAATTGCTGCAGTGATGAGCAGGTGTTTAAATCTTTTGTTTTTAATCCAGAAGATTGCATATCCAATTGTCATGAAAAATGCAATAATGAAAGTATAATAAGCGATCTGCGGATGGTTCATTCCTACAAGTAAAGCAGTGGCCAGTGCAGTTAGTGCGCCCCCCAGCCAGTAACGTCCTTCATATAATAAAATAAGGGAACCAATAAGCGCAGGCATTAATGCTATGGATTGCATTTTTGTATCGTGGCCTGCTGCAACAATTATGGGGTTATAGGTTACATAAGCAAAGGCCAGAGCACCTATTACGCCAATAATACTTCCCGTTCGTAAAACCATTGCCAGAAAATAAAAACACAGGCATGCGAGGAAGAAGAAAGAAATGGGTTTTGGTAAACCTAAATTCAAAACATGATAAAAGATCAGGGGTGTTACCTTAATAGATGATTCAATGGCAATCTGGTAGGCAGGCATACCACTGAACATGCTGTTGGTCCAAAGAGGAAATTTCCCATGTTCATCTTTATATTCAAAGGAATTACGGGCCATGGCCTTCCATTGCGTCACATCATGCTGTTGTAATACTTTTCCTTCCAGAACTGGCTTGCAATAAATAACTGCTACGATCAGAAAAATCAGAACTGCAATCAGGTGGGGAAGGAGTTGGGAGAACCATCCTTTCTTCATATACCGGTTTTTAGAATGCCGACAAAATAATGCTATTTTAGAGTAAAACTTTCATGCGCTGGCTTTTATTTTTGTCGAGAGTGGCTTTTATCTGCAATGTGTTTTTTATACTGGCTGTTTCAATTCAACTCTTCAACTGGATACCTAACCAGGACCTTTCAGCAACAATAGCAATTATCGGGTATTTCCTGGTGGTGCTTATTAATCCCTTTGTTGTTCTTTCTTACCTCTTACTCTGGCTGATAAGAAATAAATTCTGGAAGGTTGTTCCTTCCTGGCTGATCACAGCAAATATTCTTTTTTTGGTAATGGAATTATTTTACATCTTGTATCTGAATGATTCAAAACATAATTAAAAACAGGTCATCACGACTTTTTCT
Organism: Bacteroidota bacterium; assembly: GCA_023429985.1. GTDB lineage: Bacteria > Bacteroidota > Bacteroidia > Chitinophagales > Chitinophagaceae > Flavisolibacter. Next base: position 18,845 of record JAEZCV010000109.1, read on the forward strand.
TATACTGGGTGGGTTTTTTACCGCTAATGCCATTATTGCTGAATTTATTGGGGTGAAGATTTTTTCTCTTGAAGATTCGCTTGGGGTAGAACGGGCAGAAATTCCTTTGTTAGGAGGAAGTTTCAGTTTTCATCTTACAGCCGGTGTTTTATTATGGCCTGTGGTATTTCTGATGACCGACATTATTAATGAATATTTTGGCCCCAAAGGTGTACGGTTTTTATCTTTCCTTGCCATCGCCCTGATTTCTTATGCTTTTCTGGTGATTTATTTTTCTATGGGACTTTCACCCTCTGAATTTTTCCGGCTGGGAGATGATATTCCCGATGCCAATGCTGCTTACAAAGCGGTATTCGGACAGGGACTTTGGATCATCATAGGTTCACTGGTGGCTTTCCTGGTAGGGCAAATACTGGATGTACTTGTGTTTCATCGTATAAAAAGAATTACAGGCGAGAACAAAGTCTGGCTTCGGGCAACCGGTTCAACACTGGTTTCGCAACTTGTAGACAGTTTTATTGTTTTGTTCATTGCATTTTATGTGGGGCCTTATATGGAAGGGGAAACAGATCGCCAATGGACCTTAGGACAGATTGCTACCACAGGTTCGGGCAACTATATTTATAAGTTTGTTGTTGCAATTTTATTAACACCGGTAATATACCTTGCCCACGGCTGGATAGATCGATATCTTGGAAGAGAAACTGCTAAAAAAATGAAGTTGCAGGCAATGGGAAAGCATGACGATCCGCAGGTGAATTTGCCTTCGGCGGGGTAAATAGTTTAAAATTTTTCCTTCAGTAATTTTACCACCAGTTTATCTATGGGCAGGCTCACAATTTCGGGATGAAGATCCTGCCAGGGAATAAATCGAAAACATTCCGTTTCTCTGGTGGTTTCATATGCTGCCATTTGTGTTTCTGTAAAACAAAAGGCTTCTGTGTTGAGGGGAACAGAAATATCCTCCATAGCTTTTACAAAATAATAAATGGAAATAACCTGGTGTGAAGCATTAAAGGCAGAAACCTGGAAATGATCAGTGGTATATAAATGATCACTCACCTCAATTTTCAAATTCATTTCTTCAAGAAATTCGCGGACCAGGCAATCACGGGTTCCTTCGCCAAATTCCAGTCCACCCCCGGGAAATTTAGTGAGTTTCATTCCTCTTATCAGTTCATCACTTACCAGTACTTCTTTCTTTTCATTCATTAAAATCCCGTAAACCCTTATATTGAAAGAAAACATCAGCGGAATAATTTTTTGCGAAGAAAGATCCAGCCAACTAAAAGTGAAATGGCAAATGATAATCCCGCAATGATATAAAATGCAAAAGGAGAGGTATCAAATCCATTGGGTACATTCATTCCAAACAAACTGGCAATAAGTACGGGAAAGGTGAGTACAATGGTGATCACTGCCAGGCGCCTTAAAACCTGGTTCTGGTTATTGGCAATGATGCTTGCATAAGCATCCATGGTGCTGCTTAGAATATTGGTATAGATATTTGCCATTTCCAGGGCCTGGGAGGTATCCACTATCAGATCTTCAAGTACTTCTTTTTCGTCTTCGGTAAGTGAAAGAAATTTTGTGCGAATGAGTTTCATAAAAAGCAATTCATTCGAACGCAGTGCAGTTACAAAATATAAAAGGCTTTTCTGAATCCTTAGCAACTGAAGCAATTGTTCGTTTTTATTGGCATCATACAACCGCTGTTCCAGAACATTCCTTTTATGATTGATGGCTTTCAGATGTTCCATGAAATCCTGTACGATCTTTTCAAAGATCTTCAGCACCATCATATTCCTTTTATCGGGATGACGGTTCTGTAAAGTGTTAAGAAAATTTTTGATGGCTGGATTCTCAAAAGAATTTACGGTAACGATCTGGTTGTGGGTAAGAATGATACAAACGGGAATGGTGATATAATAGGCATCGCTTTCATTAAAGGAATTATTTTCGGTAGGTGTTTTAAGAACAATGAGTTTTACGTTATCATCTTCTTCAAACCTTGAACGTTCGTCTATGTCGAGCGAATCGGTTAAAAAATCCAGCGGTATATCCAGCCTGTCGGAAAGAAAATTAAATTCTTCCTGTTTCAATGGTGGAGAAACATTCACCCATGAGCCATTTTCAGGTTCATTTATTTCTATCGTATGCTGGTTTTTATTTATAAAATATTTTACCACTATTAATCAATTTCTATTGATCCTTCAAAAACTTTAATGGCTGCTCCCATCAGCCAAACGTTGGTGAAAAGATCATCTTTTTTATCAAATTCAACGCTTAAGCTACCACCTTTTGTTATAACTTCTACATGATTGAAGCCGGCCTGGTTATGTGCCGCAACTATGGCACATGCAGTTACTCCTGTTCCGCAGGAAAGGGTTTCGTCTTCCACGCCTCTTTCATAGGTGCGCACTTTTATAATATCATTCCTTCCGGTAGTTTCTATAAAATTCACATTAATGCCATTGCCTTCAAATGCAGGACTATAGCGTATTTCCCGGCCTTTTGCAAAAACGTTTATTGAATCAATATCGTGTTCAAAACAAACATAATGCGGCGATCCCGTATCTACAATATAGTTTCCATCTTTGTTTCTAATTCCCTTCACATCTTTCATTTTCAACGCCACGGTACCATCATCCTTAATATATGCTTCGTGTTCGCCATCCACTGCCAGGAAATGATATTTTTCTTTTTTGATGCCTATGTGATTTGCAAATTGAACCAGGCATCTTCCACCATTGCCACACATGGAACTTTTATTTCCATCTGCATTATAATAGATCATTTCAAAATCGTAGCCTTCCTTTTCGTTCAGCATCATCAGCCCGTCGCCGCCAATACCAAAACGCCTGTTGCAAAGAAAGGCCACTTGTTCGCGGGTTAATTGGTTATAGGATTGATCGCGGTTATCGAGGATCACGAAATCGTTTCCTGTTCCCTGGTATTTATAAAACTGCCATCTCATGCCACAGAGGTACTGATAATTTCAAGTGATTTCAGAATAAGTTTATTCACCAGTGCCTCGCTGTCGGTGGAAAAGTTTTTATGAATGCGATTGGCTACTATGGCATTAAGCGAAAGACAATGATGTCCCAATAATCTTCCCAGTCCGAAAATGGCTGATGTTTCCATTTCAAAATTGGAAATGCGGTGTTGGCCGAAACTGAATTCGGTAAGCCTGTCAATGAGTTGGGGATTGCTGATGCCCAGTCTTAAAATTCTTCCCTGCGGACCATAAAATCCCGGGCAGGTAACGGTAATGCCCTGGTGAAAGCCATCAACAAAATGTTTCAGCAGGTTGGGACTGGCCGTGCTGATATAGGGAATGCAAACGTTTGAATTCAGCTGAGTATGCGTTACAAAAGCCTGCAACAATTGTTTTTCCTGGTCGTTATGTTCGAGGCGGTAAAAATTTAAAAGATTGTCGAGGCCCAATCCATGCGTTGAAGCAACAAAACTGTCAACAGGAATATCTGCCTGCAATGATCCGGAAGTTCCTACACGAATAATATTAAGATGAGAGAGTTGAGGTTTGATGGTTCTGGAGGAAAGGTCAATGTTAGCCAGTGCATCCAGTTCATTAAAAACAATGTCGATATTATCCGGACCGATGCCAGTTGAAACGACGGTAATTCTTTTTTTATTCAGAAAGCCGGTATGGGAGATGAACTCGCGGTGCTGGCGTTTTACTTCAATGGAATCAAAATGACGGCTTACGAGGGCTACGCGGTCGGGGTCACCAACGGTGATGATGTTGGGAGCCAGTTCTTCAGGTTTGAGGTCGAGGTGGTAAACGGCCCCGCGGCTATTGATGATCAGTTCTGATTCGGCAATTCTTTGCATTGGTGGAATTTTGCTCCTGCAAATGTAGTTCGATAACTTAGTAAAATATCCTATTTTCGCAGCGGCCAAAAAGCCCGGGATGAACAAGTCCCACTTATAAAAGGTACCGTGGCCGAGTGGCTAGGCTGAGCTCTGCAAAAGCTCCTACAGCAGTTCGAATCTGCTCGGTACCTCTGGCCTTACCGACTTCAAACCCGCTATCATGGCGGGTTTTGTTGTAAATATAGACTGAATAAGGCTTTCAGAACTGTCACCTTATTTTAATTCGGTGGGGTTGAATGGGTTTGAGTGGGCAGGAAACCTTTATTTTTGTCCCCGATTTGACACCATGCAGAAAAGTAAAATCCGGCTTTTATTACGGAACGATAAGAAGAATGATAAAGGGCATTCTCCCATATACCTGCAGGTTACAATTGATGGTAAAAGGGTATTTTAATCTACAGGGTACTTCATCAATCCTAAGCAATGGGATGCAAAATCAGAACTGGTTAAAGATACAAATGCATTGGCTGAACAAATCAACCTTGATATTTTTTCCAGAAAACAAAGCGCCCTTCAATCTTTAGTAAATGCCGGCATGTCGCGGCAGGTGATAAGTGCAGGTGATCTTTTGAGTCACGGCAAAGTTCAATGACTTCTTTTCTTTTGCCGACAATTTTATAAAATCAGTTACAAATAAAAGAGAGTCGGCCACCATCAGCAACTATGAAAAGCATTTGCGCAAGCTTGAGAAGTTCCACGGATCCAGAGAACTAGCCTTTGAGCAGATCACACCTGAATATCTTACATCATTTGAAAATTACCTGGTAGGTGAAAGGGTGAACCGAAGAAAGGATAATTCCAATTATGCTCATGCAGTTATAAAAACCATTCGCAGGATCTTTATAAGGGTTTCCAGGAAAGGAATATCCTACAATCCATTCAGGGATTTTGAAATGCCTGAATACACTCCAGGTGATAAAGACCATCTAACGCTCTCAGAACTTGATAAATGGACTAGCTTTACAAAAAGACTAATGATTCATTTTTAAAAGAAGCAGCCCTATATTTCCTCTTTGGTTGTTACTCAGGCCTTAGAATTTCGGATTGGTTCCTGTTTAATTTAAGAAAGAATGTGCACAGCGATTACATAGCGCTTCGTGCCAGGAAGAATGGCCAGTGGGTTACGGTGCCTATTCATGACCGATTGAAGTTCGTGGTTGGTGAAATGAAGAAGCTGCCGCTTGTCAGTCCTGAACCTAATCTGAACAAGAGATTTAATGGTTATAAAATAATTAATCAGGCCCTCATTAATATCACTTATATAAGCTGTTTTTGGTTCCAAATGAAAGAACATTGCACCTCCACCCAAAAAAGGTTCATAGTAGCAATTTATCTTTTTCATATCTGGCAATACCAGTTGTTGGCTATTTATAAGCCACCTATTACCTCCTGCCCATTTTAAAAATGTGTCCATGCTAATTATTAATCAATCTAAGGAGGATAATTTTTTGGTTATTAAACTCTTGATATAGCGTTTTAAAACTAATTTGCTAGCAAAATATACTAATGTTTCTATATCTGGTACCGTAGTAATACGGTATTTCGCCAAACCTTCATTATTAATTTTAATAAGAGGATGATATACACTCTAACCTAAATTCCTTCAGTGGGAATGAATTACAGTTTTGCAGCAAATTGATAGGCCTCTTCAAACTTGCCCCTGTAAACTATTTTACTATTTTGGATTACCAAGGTGGTTGGGAAAGTAATGATCTTGAAGTCCTCCGCAGTTTTGTAGTCCAGGCTATAAAGTCCGGGAAAAGATAAATTTCGTCTTTGAAAAAATGCTGTAGTTTGATCCGTAGTTTCTTCTTCTACCGGAATATTGACTGCAAAAATAGAAATGGATTCTTTTTTACTTTTATTTATCCTGTCTATAAGAGGAAAGAGTTTCAAGCAAGGTGCACATTTTGTATTCCAAAAATCAAGTATTACTATTTTTTTGTTATTAAATTCAGTTATAAGAGCCTTTTCATCATTAAGTAGTTGGAATGAAGGCAATGGTTGCGTGACCTCATTTGTAAATAACCCAAAATTTACCTGATTTAAAAGATATTCATAAGGAACTTTTTTGACAAAAAAACTCAAAAAAATTATGGATATTAAGGCAATTAAAGCCCCACTCCTTTGGTAATTTAATGCCAATCGCCCTGTAACTAAACCTACAACGGCCAAAATCGAAGAAGGGATTGCAAGAATTGTTTCAGGAAAATCTAAGATTTGGAGAGGAAGGCTAAGAACTAAAATTGGTAACATTAAAATTATTAAAATCCAATTTGCAGATATTGAATTTAAATTGTTTGCCAAAAGCAAAAATGTAATCAAATACAATGGGGCTGAGAAAAAAATATTCCATTCAACTGAAAAAGCGGCAATAGCAGAGGAGAAAATAAAAAGAGCAATTGCAGCAAATACTAGGATAAGGAAAACTTTCCACTTTTTCATTTGATAACATTTCCTGCTAAATAGATCATTTTGATTTCATTATTTAAACTAGTTCTAATTGGAACAAACTTAACTACATATCCCGAATCATTGAATGATTGAGGAGAATAAGTTAGTTGAATTTTGCTGGAATTTCCACTTTTAATCGTTGAATCCAGAATTTTTGCATTGATACAATCACAACTACTAGAAACCTTTTCAATTTTCACATCAAAATCATTTAAATTTTTGATTTCATGATTAATTTGCAAAGTGTCAGTCCAATTTATTGATCCAAATTTAATTGTATCTTCCATCACAAGTGGTTTAGTTTCGGATTTACTTGATTTGCAGCTCAAAAGTGAAATTGCAAAAATTATTAGAATTAGTTTCATGATTTTATTTTAAATAAGTTATAGTTAATAATAGCCGCGGCTGTTAAAAAAGCTGTTTAACTACTGCCAACACCTTCCGTTACATTTGTATCCCCAAAAAGTTCCACACCCCGTTTGAGCAGTGCAGTTACTTCTACCTTCCAAGCAATAGTTGTTTACAGAGCACCAATCACTTTTAGTGGAGCAATTACACTTAAGAGCACTGTCTGATACACCACCATCATCATAAACTAGTAATGTAAAACTCATTTCCGCACCAAAGAGTGTTATTGCATTGTCAGTTATAGTTACACCATCAGTAGCTATAAATGCTGCATATTCAGTTGTGGTCGTATCAAAGATTTCTGGGCTAATGTAATCTAATAAATCTTGTATGTAATCTTGTTGTTGCTGATTAAATCCTCCACCATGTTCGTTGAGAAATTCTTCTACATGGTTTCTCCAGAATTCTTCTTTTTCCTCCGGGGTAAATAGTCCGTATTCAGCTTTAATTTCCTCAATGCTTGAAGAAGATTCAATTTTCAACTCCAATTGAGCAACTGATTCACTTTTTGGTTCCGGAACCACTGAATCATTTTTTGAACACGAGAATAGAAAAATTAGTAAAATGAACTTAAATAAAAACTTCATGTTAATTGTTTTGATTGCCGCAGCTATTATTGCTCAGGATACGAATTATTTGAGAATTTCTGATCCTCTTCCCCGCCCAGGCCTCACCGCCAACAATAACACCCCTCCCAACACAATAGTTAGAGAATAATATTATTGCTGTTTCTCACCATAAAGGAAAGGATATCCCTACCGGACTTCTTAAAAGGTTATTGGAAGAGGCAGGATAAAAATTAGTCCAATTTTTTTTTTACAATACTGCAAGAACGATAAGTCTTTGGAAACTCTTATTATAGAATTTAATTATGGCAAATACAATAAAAAATAAATTAATAATCAAATTACTTGTAGAAAGGTCTGGAAATGAACTCTGGGGGTCTGTTAAGGTCAAATGAAATTTGATCTATGACGTGGCCAACTCAATGACATCGCTACAGAAAAAATTAAAGACTGCAGTTTTAGAAATCGAGGATATTGAAATCGAAGATTTTGATGTTAGTTATGATTTAACCAGCTTCTTTGAACAACATTCATATCTTAACATCACCGACATTGCCAAGTATGCAGAAATCAATCAGGCATTGATGAGACAATATGCTGCCGGTGTAAAATACCCATCTGAGGATCGGGTTAAGCAAATTGAAAAGGCTATTCGTCAAATTGGAAGAGATCTTACAAAACTAAAGTTGCATAAGTCTTAAAAGGTTAATGCATGACAACTGGATAGCTGGCTAAAACTCTATTTCACTTCTCACTCCTCGTAAGGATTGCGTAATTTCGTTGTCATTAATATTTCCATGCATCCTTATGACAACTCAGGAACAAGATTTCATCAACTACTGGTCGCAGGAACGATTGAAAAAGAAAAAATTTCTGCGCAAACTTTCTTTTGGTCTTCCTCTTGGTGTTTTGATCATGCTGGCTGTTTTAGTAAACCTGATGTCGGGCTGGTTTGAAAAAGCAGATATGGCCTTAAAAAGTAATTCATCCCAGATGATTGTAATTTTAGTGGCACTCATTATCATTGTAATCTTTATTACCATATTTTCGGCCCACCATCGGTGGGACAGGAATGAATCGATGTATAAGGAACTTATGCGCATGGCCGAAGAAGAGAAAAAGCAGCGGTCTGATTAAGTTTGAGGTCTAATAAAATAATTATGTTGAAATATATTTTTACAGCCTTTGGGCTTTGGTTTGTTTTAAGTGGTTGCCTGAAAGGCGAAGACGGATTCAAGTGTTTATATGAACCCTGTGATTTTGTGGCGCCGGCTATTGAAACAGCTGCCATTCAAACCTATCTCGACTCTAACAGTATAAATGCCACCAAGCATTGCAGCGGTTTATTTTATATAATTGATTCCCTTGGAACAGGCGTTTCTCCCGATGCATGCAATGGTGTATCTGTAACCTATACCGGCCGCCTGACAGATGGTTCTGTTTTTGATGCAGGTTCCATTGTAATTGGATTAAACCAGGTTATTCCGGGCTGGACCAATGGATTGCCCCTGATTAAATCCGGAGGTGGTATCAGGCTTTTTATTCCTCCCTCTCTTGGCTATGGAGGACAGGCACAACCGGGTATTCCTGCTCATTCCATACTTATATTTGATGTGCAGCTTCATGCTGTGCTTTGATCTTTTAAACGAAGACTAAGGACTAACTTTGATAAAACGACCAATTTGTCGCAGGAAGCTATTTCAGTATTCGATATTTTTAAAATAGGAGTAGGTCCCTCCAGCTCCCATACCCTGGGTCCATGGCGTGCTGCCCAAAGATTTATAAATTCCATTAAGGACTCGGGCAGTTTTGAAAATATTTCATCTCTTAAAGTTTTACTCTATGGTTCCCTTGCCAAAACAGGAAAGGGGCACGGAACAGATATCGCCGTGCAACTGGGATTGTCGGGCGACGATCCTGTAAGTTTTGCTGTGGACCAAATAACACCTAAGATTGAGAACATCTTAAAGGAAAAAAAGTTATTGCTGGATGGAAAGAAATTTATTGAATTTGATCCGGTTCATGATATTGAATTTTTATTCACCGAATCGCTCCCATACCATCCCAATGCATTGAGTTTTCTCGCCCGTTTCAGCGATGGAAATTCTATTTCAGAAACCTATTATTCCATTGGTGGAGGATTTGTAGTGAAAGAAGGTGAAACCGCTGATGCCAATGCAATACAGGTTTCCTTTCCTGTAAATGATGCCGAGGAATTATTACACTGGTGCAGGAAAACCGGACTTTCCATTCACGAAGTTGTATTGGAAAACGAATCGGCCTGGCGATCGGAAAATGAAACAAAAGAAGGCGTGTTGAAGATTTGGAAAGTGATGCTTGAATGTACCTATCGTGGTTGTCATACTTCCGGCATTTTACCGGGCGGATTGAATGTGAGCAGAAGGGCAGCGCACCTGAACAAAAGATTGCTGAAAGAAAAAGTTTATAACAACCAGGCAGAATGGTTTGCCGCTATTAAACAGGGCGGAAATTCTTTTCAATATATACTCGACTGGGTGAGTTGCTTTGCACTTGCCGTAAATGAAGAAAATGCTGCTTTTGGAAGAGTGGTAACAGCGCCAACCAATGGTGCTGCAGGCGTAATTCCTGCCGTATTGCTTTACTATATAATTTTTCATGATGATGTTAATGAAGAAAAGATCATACAATTCTTATTAACCGCTTCTGAAATTGGGAGCATATTTAAAAAAGGCGCCACCATTTCCGCTGCCATGGGCGGTTGCCAGGCAGAAATAGGCGTTTCTTCCAGCATGGCCGCTGCAGCACTTACCGAGGCATTGGGCGGAACTCAAAGGCAGGCTTTAATGGCAGCAGAAATTGCCATGGAACATCACCTGGGCATGACCTGCGATCCCATTGCAGGACTGGTACAGGTACCCTGCATTGAAAGAAATACCATGGGCGCCATAAAAGCTATCACAGCATCACAACTGGCTTTGCAAAGTTCTCCCGATTTTGCTAAAGTTTCGCTGGATGCTGTTGTTGAAACCATGTGGGCAACTGCCCTTGATATGAATACTAAATACAAGGAAACTTCGGAAGGCGGACTGGCGATTAATATTCCGCTGAGTTTGAGTGAGTGTTAGGGGTGAATGGTGAATGGTGAATAGTGAATAGTGAGTGGTGAGTAGTGAGTGGTGAGTAGTGAGTGGTGAGTAGTGAGTGGTGAATATGAGCCATTCCTAATTTACAAATTTACAATTAGCTAATTTTCAAATTTATTTCATTTTTACAAACCTTACCCAACCACTTCTTCCTTTTTGAATGATCTGCATCATATAAAAACCAGAAGGTAAGTACTTAATATTTATCTGAGCTCCTGTGTGTTGTCCGGATAAATGCGTTTTCCCCTGTGCATCAACAATCATATATTCAAATTTTCCGATGATATTCTTAATAGTAATCAGATCTCGTGCAGGATTAGGAAAGACAGAAAATTTTATTGACGATAAACCTGGTTCTGCTAGAAGGGAAGTGATGATGCCGTGACAGGAGATTGAGGATGTATTGGTAAATGCAACACTTCCCCGGAGATTATCTGAATAACATACAAGATTTTCGGGTTTTCCAACATCATCTGTAATAGTGCATGAAGCACCAAAGGCAAGCGGGTAAGGACTCATTGCAGAACCAATGTTTTTATAAATCATACCCAGCATAACTCTTTTGGACGTGTAATCATCAGCATAAAAACCTGTAAAAATGCGGTTGCCAATCGTATCCTGTTTTATAGTATGAACTGTTAGTGTATCATAAGGATCATAGCCTGGTGAAGCACATTTGATTTCTTCGTTTCCTACGATCCATTCATCACCAATCGATGGATTAAAACTGTATATGAACCTGTATTCTCCTGATGCAAAATAATAAACAGAATCATTTGAAAGGTTGTAATAAGAATAACCTGAAATAGTTTGAGATCTTTGAGTTGCCGGAATGCCGTAAAAATTTATGTTACTTACTTCCATTTGTTTGGCCATTCGGCCGAAATACATCGTGTCCTTTATATAACGGTGTTGCAGAAATCTCAAAGATCCGAAAGAAGGTGAAATAGTATACACCCATGTAGCACCCGGTGGCGACCATGGATGATCATCAACAATTTGTGATTTTGCCTCCAGTGTGAAAATGAGAAGAATGAAAAGGAAGAGTTTCACTTAACAAAATTAATCTTAATTAGAAATTTGTAATTACGAAATTAGATGGTGCCGCGTCCACTAATTTCCAAATTTTCCAATTTCCACATTAGCTAATTATCAAATCCCTTCACCACATTATACAACGTATCTCTCTCCACCGGTTTGCGGTTTACCTGCCTGATTAGATTTACAATTTCGTCTGTGGTCATGGAAGGTGTTTGCTCTTCCGAGCCGGCCATGGAATAGATCTTGGTGGTATCGTCAATGGTGCCGTCGATATCATTCACACCAAAGGCAAGGGTTAATTGTGCATTCTTTCTTCCTAACATGGGCCAATACGCTTTCAGGTGAGGGAAATTATCCATATACAACCTGGCAATACTGTAAAGTCTTAAATCTTCCACCAGGCTTATTTCTGCAATATGGCTCATGTCATTATCCCGGTTCCTGAATTTTAAAGGAATGAAACAATTAAAGCCATTGGTTTTATCCTGAAGTTGCCTAAGCCTTTCCATATGATCTATGCGGTGTTCGTAAGTTTCAATATGACCATACAACATGGTGGCATTGGTATGCATGCCTGCACGATGCGCAGCTTCATGAATGGCCAGCCATCCGTCGGCACCCACTTTATCAGCACAGATCTTTGATCTTACTTCTGCATCAAAGATCTCAGCACCACCGCCAGGAAGGGATTGCAAGCCGGCATCTTTTAATACAGCAATGCCTTCTTCAATACTTAGTTTGGCTTTACGGAACATGTAATCCAGTTCTACAGCTGTAAAACCTTTAATATGAAGATCCGGCCTGTGCGCGCGGATCTGTTTTATCAGATCAACAAAAAAATAAAGGTTCATTTTAGGATGAACACCTCCCACAATATGAACTTCTGTTTCGGGTTTTCCATCATATTTTTTTACGATGTTCATCATATCTTCTATACTTAATTCCCAGCCTTCTTCCTTTTTCGCATATAACCGGGAATAAGAGCAAAACTGGCAGGAGAACACACAAACATTAGTGGGTTCTATATGAAAATTCCTGTTGAAATAAGTTGTATTTCCATGAAGTCGTTCCCTTACATGGTTGGCAAGTGAGCCTACAAATGCAAGACTTCCTTTTTCAAACAGTGTCAGTCCATCTGCAGGAGTGATCCTTTCTCCTTCGTAAATCTTCCCAGCTATAAATTTCAATTCAGGATCGATTCCATTAAGAGGAATTTTATTTTCAACGACTTGTTCCAGCATAGCTAATTTTTGCAGTGCAAAGGTAGGTACAAAAGAATAAGGCCCCTGTTAAGAGGCCTTAAAACTATTTTCAGTAAAATTTAAAATTTAATTACTTTTTCTACTACTTCATCTTTGTCGCTGTAACCCATTCTTACAAAATACATTCCGGCAGCTTTTGTGCCCAGGTCAATATACAGGCGCTGGTCGGCATTATTTCCAAAACTCTTTGTCCAAACCAGCTGGCCCGCACTGTTGTAAACATTCACGTATCGAAGATTTACAGGCGGCTGATAATGCCATATTGAGAATGAAGTGGAGAAAGCTGTAGGTAACACAAGGTAACCCTGCTGCTTCAGCAATTCGGGAAGTGTAATGGTTTGTAGATTGATATTATCAATAAACACATTGTTCTCATTATTGTTAGTCATTTTAAACACCACAAGTACGGGACTTTGCGTAGCAAACTGCGACAGATCCACCAGTTCATTCCTCCATTGTGCATCCTGGGTTGGATAAAATTCGGTTGATTGTGCAGGATTAACTGTTCTTAACGCTGCACCCCATTTCTTATAAATGGAAGTATAACTGTTGCCACAATCAGTAGTTACTAAAATCTCCAGCGTATCCATAGATTGTCCCGCATTTCTGAAAGGCGAAGCTGCGAGATCAAAAGATAGTTTTACTGAATCCACGTTAGGGTAACTGGCAATGGGCATGGTTAATAAATCCGTTTGTCCATTACCGTTATAATTGAATGTATTTACAAAAGCCGATCCTGCATTTCCTTTACCATTTCCATGTCTCGTCCAGGTAATTCCAGCATCCGGATTTACAGTTGTCCAGTTTGCAGGAGGGAATTCCGCAGTTATAAATGATTCAGTAATGGGTGCAGTTCCTGTTCCCGGAACAGCAAAACGCTTCACCAGGGTATCATTTAAAAGATTTGCATCACCCGTTCCGCCTGCAGAAACCGGGTCGGCAGTAAAGATCTTTACTATATGGTTGCCCGGGTTTACGGGTATGGATGCTAAATCCACAATTGCTGTTGCCAGCGGTGCAATTGTCATGTTAATGGTTTGCATACTGATGCTGCCATTATCCAGCTGTATGCCTGCCTTAAAAGAGGTGATCGCTTCCTGGCTCTGGTTTCTTACTTCAATAGTAGGAGTAATGTTATTCGTGCAATTTAAAGATGCAGGATTTACAATAGAAATCAATTGCAAATCTCTTGGCGCCGGCGTTTGAATATTGATATTATCAATGAAAATATTATTTCCAAACCTGGAAGTGTTTCTGAATTTTACAACAATATTTCCTGCTGCAAGTATTGATCCTGAAAGCGTGATGGTTTCAGTTCTCCAGTCGGAAAATTGAGGCGCCAGGTATTCATTCTCGTTCGAACCTGCGGTGGCCAGGGCAGTACCCCATTTTTTATACACTGCCTGGTAAGTATTCCCGCAATCAGAAGATACAAGCACGGTAAGGGTATCGTGAAAACCGGCAGATGGATAATTTTTATGCGCCAGGTCAAAGGTCATCAACAGTGCTGTAGCGCCGTTGGTTTGAATGGATGCCGAGCGGAATTCATCAATCCTGTTACTTCCATCCACATCAAAATTATTGATGAACATAGCACCCGTACTTGCTTTTCCCGGGGTAATTCTTTGCCAGGTAAAATCATTATCCGGATTGATCACACTCCAGTTGGAAGGAGGGAAGGCGGGCGATTCAAAACCTTCCACTAAAGGGAGGTTAGTTGAAATAATATAAGTTATGCCCGCAGCTTTACTGTCGTTTGCAGGAACAGCATCGGCAGCTCCATTCGGCAGTGATGTAGTAATGCTGATTGTATTGGTACCGGCCGCCAGGTTAAGTGCAGGTAAGCTGATGTTGGTAGTGGCGTTAGGTGCAAGATTTCCCACCCAGTTAAAAGGTGCCTGGGCAACCCCGTTTAAAGTAACAGTTATACGTACCGTGGTAAGTGCATTGGATCCGGCATTTAACAGGGTTACCTGTGGAGTTATTCCGGGTGCACAAACAGAACTTCCATTTACAGGATTTATAATAGCATTGATGGAGGCATCATTAGCAGGTGCTGATAAAGGTAAGCAGCCGTTGGATGTTTTAAGTCCTGACCTGTCCGGGGAAAAATTCAATGCATTTTCCATCCTGGTGCACTGCTGTGTTGTAAACAAAAGCATGCAGGCATCGTTGGCATAGTCCATCATGTTCTGCCACATTACTCCGGGGGCTGCAGGCGAGCATGAATTGGTAACAGGGCCATTGGAAGTACAGCCGAAAAAGGGTCCGTTTGTTTTTGGTGTATCTGTACAGCCATCATCATTATTGCATGAAGGGTTGGAGCCGCCTCCGCCCCAAGTATGTTGCAGGTTAAAAAAGTGGCCAATTTCATGAACGGCCGTTTTTCCCTGGTTATACGTGGAATACAGGTAGCCTGCTCCTGAGCCAAAAGCACGGTAGTCAACTACAAAGCCGGCACGTTGATCGCCTGGCGCAAACGTTCCGGGCAAATATGAATATCCGAGTGTTCCGGAACCCCCAAAATTCACTACCCATATATTCAGGTACTGGTTGGTATTCCAGGCATTAACAACCTGGCTGGGATGCCCCGGGCCGTCGGGATTGAATGTAGTGTTTACCGTGCGCGTAATGCCAGTTGTAGGCTGACCGGCAGGTGTGCGTTGTGCCAGGCAAAATCTTATCTGGCTGCGTCCATAAGAAGTTCTGAAAGGAGCATAAACCCTTAAGCTGTCGCCGGCAGGTGCGCCTCCGTAATATTTATTTAAAGTATCGAGCTGTCTTTGAATTATAGCATCGGTAACCTGGTTGGGGTTACCATACATAACATGAACAACAACAGGAATGTTGATGATGGCATTGGTTTTAAACAATTTCAGATTGGGATCTGTCAGTTGCTTTTTCACTTTTTCATCCAGCATTTTTTGCATGTTTTCGTACCGGGCCCTGGCCACAGGATCGGCATCAAAAACCTCCTGCATTTTTTGGGTAGTAATACATTTTTGCTGGGAATAAGCTTGGTGGAAAAATGCAAATAGCATGAATAGGGCCAGACAATACGGACGTTTCAAAGCAGAATAGTTTAGTAATGAATATTTCTTATATAAAAACCGGGCTACAAATTAGTTATTTATCTTCTATCCCGGAAAAAAGGATTGAAGTAATGCGCCATGGAATTGAGTTAGAGGCCTCTTATCCATACATGGTACCGGCAATGCAGGCGTTAACAAGGCTTACAAGCGTTCCCCCGATCAATGCTTTAAAACCGAGTTCGGAAAGGTTTCTGCGCTGGGAAGGAGCAAGGGCTCCAATTCCGCCAATCTGGATTCCAATTGATGCAAAATTGGCAAAGCCACAAAGCGCAAAGCTGGCCATGAGAATGGTTTTTTGAGAAGCAAATACACCAGCCGCTTTCATAGATGACAGGGAACCATAAGCAACAAATTCATTTAATATTGTTTTTTCGCCCAGCAGCTGGCCAAACTTTGTTATATCATCAAAAGGAATTCCAATAAGCCAGGCCACGGGTGCAAAAATGTAACCCAGGATAAATTGTAATGACAAGGCAGGATAAACACCTCCAGTAGCATTTGAAATCACTGTATTAAGATTGGTAAGCCCCCCAATATAACCCAACAGGTAGTTGATCACGGCCATCAATGCAATGAATGCTATAAGCATGGCACCAACATTCACGGCCAGTTTCAACCCGTCAACAGTTCCATTGCTTACAGCTTCCAGAACATTTCCACCAATATTTTCTTTTGCGATGTTCAGGTCTTTATTTACTTTATTTTTCTCCGGATCCGGGTAAAGAATTTTAGAGATCACAATCGTGGCCGGTGCAGCCATTACTGAAGCTGTCAACAATTGCAATGCGAAAAATCTTTGTGCTTCTACATCAGTTCCACCCAACATTCCTACATAGGTTGCCAGCACAGCTCCTGCAGTTGTTGCCATGCCTCCGATCATGATACATAACAATTCGGAACGGTTCATGCCGGCCAGGTAGGGCTTGGCCATTAATGGCGCTTCGGTTTGACCCAGGAACACATTGGCAGCAGCTGAAACGCTTTCGGGGCCGCTCACACCAATCCTGGAAAGCAGCCAGGCAAATACAAACACTATTTTTTGAAGAACGCCGAAATAATAAAGCAGGGCCGATAAAGCAGCAAAGAAAATGATATTAGGAAGGGCCTGAACCGCGAATATGAAACCCCATTCCTGGCTGGCATCCAGCAGTGCCGATCCAAAAATAAAGGCAGCACCTTCCTTTCCAAGGTTCACCACTTTAACAAAGGCACTTGCAAGAAAACTGAATCCATCTCCTACAAAACCAATATAACGTATGCTAAGTGCAATTACCAGCTGTAAAAGGAATCCGTAAAAAACCAGTTTCCAATTGATGTTTTTTTTATTGTTGGAAAGAAGATAGGCAATACCAAAAAGAAACACCAGTCCAATGATACCTCTGAAGATATTTTCCAAGGGCATTTGCAGCAGTTTTGATTAATAAGGGAGCAATATACTATGGAAGGAAGAAAAGAGAAGGAAAAATAAAAGCTGCCTTTCAGCAGCTTTCCTTCAGTTAGCTCATATGCGCTTCAATTTTTTTAACAAAATTGCCCTTTGGCTGTGCGCCCACCAGCTTGTCAACAACCTGCCCGTTTTTAATGAACAATATGGCAGGAATAGATGTAATTCCGTAATTCATGCTCACCTGGGGGTTTTCGTCAACGTTCACCTTTCCAATTTTTACTTTCCCGTCATATTCTTTAGAAAGTTCATCAATCACGGGACCGATGGCCCTGCAGGGACCACACCATTCTGCCCAAAAATCTACAATCGCCAATTTATCTGAATTTAAAACTTCAGTTTGAAAATTTGAATCTGTGAATGCTTGTGCCATAATTCTCGTTTTTATTTATCAATGATTAGAGTATGCAAATTTAAACCCAAAGAAAGGAATATGAAGTTTTGTCATAGATTTCAAAATTATACCTGACCCCACCTCAGCAAACCACTTTCACCGTGATCTCGGGCCTTAGTTCCAGGAATTGCACCAGGTCGTCGTTCATTTCAATGCCGGCATCCATACTTACCAGGTTGGCCATTAACTTTTCCTTAGGCTCTGCCAATACCAGGCGCACAGATGATTTGCCCGGAAACTTCTTCATATTGCCAGATAAAAATTCAATAATTTCTTTTCCAACATCTCTTACATCCATCTCCAGTTGAAGCTGTTTGGTAAGTTGCCGCTTAATGTTCTCTGCAACTGTAATTGTATTGATCCTGAATTCAAATTCCGATTTGGCAAAGCGTTGTTTAAAACTTCCGGTTATAAACACCGCCGAACCCAATTGCAGGTATTGATTGTATTTTACATAATCATCGCCAAACAAAACAATCTCTGTTTTACCTGAAAAATCTTCTATAACAAAGGATCCAAACTTATTTCCCTGCCTGGATATCCTGTGATTTACTCCGGAAACAAGACATAGCAGTTTATAAGATTTTCCTGCAGATGCCAGTTGCTGTGAATCTTTTACTTCGTTGAATTCAACAATAGGTATGATACCATAGTGTTTCATCTCAAATTTATAATGATCCAGGGGATGACCGCTTAAATAAATACCGGTAACTTCTTTTTCTTTATCCAGCTGCTCGGTGAGCGACCAGGGAGTACAGGGTGGTATCTGGGGTGGTTTAATGTCCATCACTGCAGGTAAATCACCAAACAAAGTATTCATGGTGTTTACCGATTGGGCCTGTACAATATTTCCAAACTTGCAGATCTTTTCCAGGCCTGTCTGGGTTTCACCTTCACCTACATTAAAATATTGTGCACGGTGGAGTTGTGTAAAGGCATCAAAAGCTCCCGCCTGTACTAAACTTTCAAGTGTGCGTTTATTAACGGCACGCTGGTTTACACGTTTAATAAAATCAAAAGGATCTTTAAATCTGCCTCCTTTTTTTCTTTCAGTGGTGATGTTTTCAATTGCATTTTCGCCCACGCCTTTCAATCCGCCCAGTCCGAACCTGATCTCGCCGGCTTCATTCACGGCAAAACCTTTTTGTGATTCGTTAATATCCGGACCAAGCACTTTAATGCCCATGCGTTTACATTCTTCCATAAAGAAAGTGAGCTTTTCAATGGCGTTGGCATGGTTCAATACAGCTGCCATGTATTCGGCAGGGTAGTGGGCTTTTAAATAAGCTGTTTGATATGCAACAAAGGCATAGCAGGTTGAATGCGATTTATTAAAAGCATACTGGGCAAAGGCTTCCCAGTCGGTCCATACTTTATCAAGTTTATCTTTTGCATGACCATTGGCGGTTGCCCCTTCAACAAACTTGCTCTTCATCTTATCCAGGGTCTTGCGGTCTTTCTTACCCATGGCCTTTCTAAGTACATCGGCATCGCCCTTCGAAAAATTCCCGATCTTCTGCGCCAGCAACATCAACTGTTCCTGGTACACCGTAATACCATAAGTTTCTTTCAGGTATTCTTCCATTTCGGGAAGATCATATTTCACTTCTTCTCTTCCATGTTTCCTTTCTACGTAGGAAGGAATGTAGGCCATAGGTCCGGGCCTGTATAAGGCATTCATGGCAATGAGGTCGGCAAACTGGTCGGGCCTGAGTTCTTTGAGGTATTTTTGCATACCCGGACTTTCAAACTGGAATGTAGCTATTGTGTCGGCTCTCTGGTAAAGTTCAAAAGTTTTCTCATCATCCAGCGGAACTTCATCAATTTCAATTTCTACCCCGTGATTTTCTTTGATCATCAACAAAGCATCACGAATAATAGAAAGCGTTTTCAAACCAAGGAAGTCCATCTTGATCACACCCGAATCTTCAATAATGCTGCCCTCGATCTGAGTAATACATAAATCTGTTTCCTTGGAAGCAAAAACAGGTATCAGTTCGGTAAGGTCTTTGGGTGCAATGATAATTCCCGCCGCATGAATGCCTGTATTTCTTACCGATCCTTCCAGTCTTTCTGCAATGTGCAGCACCTCGCTTTGAAGCGATTTGCCATTATAGATCTCGCGCAGCTTTTTTGCATTTTCTATTTCATCACTGCTGTAATCGTCTTCTAATGGTTTCTCCGGTTTTTCATCCTGCTTATTCACTTCTTTCGATGTGAGCGGCGCATGAAGAATGCGATAGAGCTTTGTGCCCGGCCGGTCCGGCACGAGTTTAGCCAGCGCATTGGAATCGGGGAGGGGAAGATCCATTACACGGGCCACATCCTTAATACTCATCTTGGCAGCCATGGTACCATAGGTAACAATTTGAGCAACCTGGTTCTTTCCATATTTGGCTACCACGTAATCTATAACTTTCTGCCTTCCTTCATCATCAAAATCCGTATCAATATCCGGCATGGATTTACGATCGGGATTAAGAAATCTTTCGAAAAGCAAATTGTATTTTATGGGATCGATATTGGTGATACCTATGCAATATGCCACCACACTGCCGGCTGCTGAACCTCTTCCCGGGCCAACAAAAACACCAAGATCCCTTCCTGCACTGATGAAGTCACCTACAATTAAGAAATAACCGGCAAAACCCATTGTTTTAATGGTGTTGAGCTCGAAATCTATACGCTCACGAATTTCTTCGGTGATCTCTGCATACCTTTTTTTAGCGCCTTCGTATGTAAGATGTTTTAAATATTCCCACTGGTCGAGGTTGGAATTATGGTGAATCTGGAATTCTTTGGGGATAGGAAATGCAGGCAACAGAATATCGCGCTTAAGATCGAGCAATTCAACCTTATCTGCAATTTCATTTGTATTGTAGATGGCCTCGGGAAGATCTTTAAAAATTTCGATCATTTCCGAGGTCTTCTTAAAATAGAACTGGTCGTTAGGAAAAGCAAATCTTTTGTCCTTTATACTGATATCATCATCTGAAAATTCACGGAGTGCCGTGGTTGCCAGTTTTTCTCCCGTGTTGATGCACAGCAGTATGTCATGGGCATTGAAATCCTCCACATCCACATAATGGGAATCGTTCGATGCAATGATCTTTACATTGTATTTGCGTGCAAAGCGGGTAAGTACTTCATTCACCTTGTCCTGCTCGGCCATACCATGGCGCTGGAATTCAACATAAAAATCTTCTCCGAAAAGATCCAGCCACCATTTAAATTCCTTTTCTGCAGCGGCTTCGCCCTGCTTCATGATGGCCTGTGGCACCATAGCGCCGAGGCAGCAGGTGGTTGCAATGAGGCCTTCGTGGTATTGTTCAATCAGCTTTTTATCAATGCGGGGATATTTGCCGTAAAGCCCTTCCATATATCCCAGCGAAGTCAGTTTCACCAGGTTTTTATATCCAGTTTCATTTTTTGCCAGGAGTATCTGGTGATAACGCTTGTCTTTTTCCTCCTTGGTGAAGGTTTTACGATGCCTGTCGGCGGAAACATAGAATTCGCAGCCAACAATGGGTTTCACTTTTGGTTTGCCATTTTCATCCAGGTTTTTGTAAGCATGGGAAACAAACTCAAAAACCCCAAACATGTTGCCGTGGTCCGAAATGGCCAGTGCCGGCATGCCATCGGCTATGGCCTTTTTATAAAGTCCTGATATTGAAGCAGCTCCGTCTAAAAGTGAATACTGCGTATGAACATGTAGGTGAGAAAATTTCATTGGTTTTTCAAGTTATTCTTTGATTTTCAATATCCTGTAACTATTTTAGGGGCGAATGCTTTACGAAGTTGGCAATAATAATGGAGAAAAATCATTTGCAGAAATCCACATTTTGTGCAAAAAATTTTTATTTTCGTTCATATCCATCCACCTAAATAAACCAAATGTTTAATTCCATCCTGCTCACTACCACTATTTTCCTGCTTTCGGCAGCCGGCTTATCAGCACAAGGAAATAAAAATAATGGTCCCAGGTTCCTGGATGATATTAGCGTGGAAGTGGCACCCCTGAAAACATCCTCCGGTACAACGGAAACTAAAGCCCAGCATGCGGTATATACTGTTAAAAAGCAGCCGGTTTCAGAACAAACTACTTCAGCGGCTATTGAAATGGCCGATCAGCTTCAATTTAAATATTCTCTTTTACTGGATACCGAGGTTGAAACGGTTTCAAACCTCGAACTTTTTAAACTCATCGACGACTGGTTCGGAACCCGTTACCGTATGGGTGGAACCACTAAGTCGGGCATTGATTGTTCTGCGCTGATGCAGGTTTTATTTACTTCTGTTTACAGTTTAAGCCTTCCCCGCACTGCCCGCGAGCAATATGGACAGTGTACTAAAATCGATAAGTCGGAATTAAAAGAAGGCGACCTGGTTTTTTTCAACACTACCGGAGGCGTTTCTCACGTAGGTATGTACCTCAGCAATAATAAATTTGTTCATGCAGGATCTTCCACCGGTGTTACTATTGCCGACCTGAATGAAGAATACTGGTCAAAGCGCTTTATAAGTGCGGGCAGAATAACCGATTCCCTGGTTTCATCTTCCAAACCTTAATTTTTTCTTTATCGTTTCAAGCACCGGCTGCGCGTCGGGCGAAAGCTTGAGCAGGTACATTCCGCCGAGGAATAAAAGAAGGAAAGTCATGCTCCTGGTGATGATCCATCCTATTCCCTGGAATTGGGAAAACAGCAGGTGACAAATATAGTAGCAGCCCAAAGCCAGTAAAATTGCAAACAGCGTAGTGATACGGAAAGGCTGCATTTTAAATTTCTTCCACAGGAACATAAAACGAATGAAGTTGTAGATAGTATAAGCTATAAGGCTGGCAATAGCCGGACCAATCATTCCCAAATGGCGGGTAAGTTGCCAGTTGAGGGGAAGCGCAAGTCCTAGTAAGATCAACCCCGTTATAAATTCAAACCTCCATTTAGTGGAAGTTCCAATGATCTGGGAATTGAGTCCTGCTCCCATGTCTATGATCTTATATAAACCTATCCAGAAAAATATCCATTTGGCTGCGCGGTAGTCGCCCTGGATATTAAAAGTTTCAATGCCATCGTCGAAATTCAGCCAGATCAGGCAGAAAACCATACTGGAAAACAGAAGCTGGTTGATGGAAGAACGATGGTAGATCCTGTTGATCTTTTTCATGTCCTTATCTTTCCAGGCTTGCGAAAGCGGGCCAACAGCCGCCGAAACCACAGCACGCTGTGGTGCCTGCATAAGGCTTGAGATATTCTGGGCTACCGTAAAAATTCCAAGGGCCGCCATACCATTAGGAATTACTGCTGCAATGATGATACTATCGAAAACTGCCGCCACATTGTAAATCAGGCTGCCACCCCAAATAAAACTGACCATGGTGATGATCTTTTGTTTGAACTTTTGGGTAACACGACTTATCCTGAAACTCAAATGCAACTGGCCTTTTCTTTTTAAATAAATTAAAAGAAAAACAACCAGCGCCAGGAAACAAAAAGAATAAGCATATACAAAACTGTCGAAATCGGGAATGAACTGCAGGGTGAGTAAAACAATTAATATGGTAATAAATAACCTGAAAACGATTTCTTTCAGAATATTGCTGATCACGGCTTTTCCCTGCTGCCATGCATAGGCTTCCAGCACCATAAAAATAGTATAGCCGTATCCGAATGGGAAGGTCCAGTAATAATAGCGCAACAGTTCGGGGGAATTATTAAAAACCTGGTCGATCACAAGATTTTTAAGCAGCAATCCTAATAACAAAACCACCAGGAATCCTGCCGTGGGAATGAGGAGGGCCCATGCCAGCTGATCGTTTTTTTTGCCTTCGAGGTGGGCGCGGTAATAAGGAAAGAATTTATGGATATAAGAAGGCATGCCCAGGCTGGCAACAGAAAACATGATGTTGGCAAAAGCAATGAATAAGCCTGTAACTCCGAATTCTTCTTTAGTGAGTCCGCCTTCGCGGGTAAACAGGTAGGTGTTGAAGATGCCCAGGGCAAAACCAAAATAAACAACAGCAGAAGAAATGATGCTTTGCCTCCGGATAGTACTCATGGAAGGTAAAAATAAGAATTCAATTGGTTACTAAAATTCTTACAACTTCCGCACCGTCACATAAAAATTCTTATCCACCTCAACACCTTTAAAACTTCCTGATTCCAGTTTGATTTTTTGTTCGGAAGTGGTGGGATAGATCCATTGGCCATTGGTAAGTTTTACAGGCATATTAAATCCGGCAACTACATTGGTCCATTTAAATTTGATCTTATCCCCTTCATTCTTTAATTCCAAAACAGGAACCTGTGTGGTGCGCAGGTACTGGTCGAAGATCTTATCCAGGTCTTTGCCGGTGGCTCTTGTAAAATAATCTTCTATTTGCTGTGATGTTACCGTTTGCAGATAATACCTGGCATTTAAATCGCGCAGCATGCCTTTGAATTTTTCATCATCTCCCACCAGTTGCCTGATGGTATGCACAACAGCCGCGCCTTTATAATACATATCCGAACTTCCTTCCTGGTTTACATTGTAAACTCCAATTACCGGAATGTCGTTGGCAATGTTATTTCTCAATCCCTGTAGATATTCATTGCCTGCCTGTTTCCCATAATGATGATCCAGAAAAAGCACTTCCGAATAATTGGTAAATCCTTCGTGCACCCACATATCTGCAACATCTTTTGTTGTTATGTTATTGCCAAACCATTCGTGCCCTGTTTCATGTACAATTATAAAATCAAATTTATCGCCCCATCCAGAACCCGAAAGATCCCTGCCCAGGTAACCATTTTGAAAACCATTTCCATAGGCCACGGCACTCTGGTGTTCCATTCCAAGGTAAGGAGCGTGTACCAGCTGGTAACCATCCTGATAAAAAGGGTAGGGTCCAAACCAGTTTTCCAAAGCTCTAACAGTTGGCTTCACCTGGGTGAATTGTTTTTTTGCTTTTTCAAGATCCTCTTCCAGCACCCAGTATTGAATATCCAGAATACCTTTCTCTCCTTTCATGGTATCCTTCCAGTTTACATATTTACCTATATATGGAATGATGTTATAATTATTTATGGGCGATTTCACTTCCCAGGTATAAGAAGCTATGCCATTGGAAACTTCTTTATTTATCATGCGACCATTTCCAACAGCTACCAGGTTTTCAGGTACATGCATGGTGAGTTTTGCTCCAAGGTCGGGTTCATCGCTTTGATGATCTTTGCAGGGATACCATACCGAAGCGCCCAGACCCTGGCAGGCAACACTGAGCCATGGATTTCCGGCAGCATCTTTCTTCCAAACCCATCCACCGTCCCAGGGAGCATTTTTGGCCTCTCTTGGTTTGCCATGATAAACTATGGTAATGGATTGCTCGCTGTTGGCAGGAGCTTTAGGCAGCGGGATAAACCATGCATTGCCTTCCTGGTAATAAGGTTTTTGAGGAAAGTTGATGTATAGTTTGTGATTGTAAAAAATACTATCTATTGTTAATGGCTGCTGAAGGTCTATTTGAATATAATCGGATGTTGCACCCGGTAATACCCTGTAACGAATAGTTGTTCTTCCTTCAATGGTTTTGGTTGCCGCATCGGGTGTTACCGAAATATCATAATGCAATACATCCCACCAGGCTCTTGACGGTGTAATGCTGCCTCTTAAACTATCCTGCCTTGTAAAACTCTTTTTTTGTGTTAGCGGTTGTGCAGAAGTTATGCCGGCAACCAGCAACATCAAAAAAGGAAAAAGAATTCTTTTCATTGTATTATCAGATTGAAACAAAATACTTGTCTAATTTAGACTGCTTTATCTATATCATGTTCCGTTTGTATAAATATTTGCTTGCCCTTTGCATTTTACCCGCCTGTTACAGCAGTGAAAAAAGCAGTGAGAACGTTTTTCATTATAATGAAACTACGGGAATTGCTTCGCTCGACCCGGCTTTTGCAAAAAACCAGTCGGTAATGTGGGCCGTACACCAGTTGTTTAATTCTCTTGTTGAAGTAGATAGTCAATTGAATATTATTCCATCACTTGCCCATCGATGGGAGATCTCTGATGACAAAACTTCCTATACATTTTTCCTTAGGAATGATGTTTTTTTTCACGACGATCCCTGCTTTCCCGGTGGTAAGGGAAGAAAAATGACGGCGGCGGATGTAGAATTTTCCCTGAACCGGATTATGGATCCTGAAACGGTTAGTCCGGGTGCATGGATATTCAATAACAAAGTAGATTCCATTAAGCCTTTTACTTCTGTTGATGATACAACTTTCATTGTAAAATTATTAAGACCCTATAATCCTATACTCGGCATTCTTTCCATGCAATATTGTTCCATAGTTCCGAAGGAAGCAGTGGAAAAATATGGTGACGGTTTTCGCAGTCGTCCTGTAGGAACGGGGCCATTCCGTTTCATGGCCTGGGAAGAAGGGCAGGCCCTTATCATGAAAAAAAATCCTGTTTATTTTGAAAAGGATGAAAAAGGGAATGCACTTCCTTACCTCGATGGGGTAAAAGTGAGTTTCAGCGACAGCAAGGCAACAGAGTTTCTTTTATTCAGGCAGGAAAAACTACATTTCATAAATGATATTGATGCTTCGTTTAAAGATGAGGTGCTTACAAAAAAAGGTGTGCTGCGCAAAGACTGGGAGGGAAAAATAAAACTGCATACCCATCCCTATCTCAACATTGAATATTTTGGAATTTTATACGATTCCACTAACGAGGTCTTAAAGAATTCACCCCTCAGGCAAAAAAAATTAAGGCAGGCCATTAATTATGGTTTCGATCGCGAGAAGATGGTTCTGTATTTAAGAAATTCTTTAGGCATTCCTGCAACAGCTGGTTTTGTTCCGGCCGGACTTCCCTCGTTTGATTCCACCAAAGTGCAGGGATATAATTACGATCCGCAGAAGGCAAGGCAATTGATGCGCGAAGCAGGTGTTACATCTTCAACACCTCCGGTTAAACTGCTTACTATTCCTATTTATTCCGACATTGCCAGTTATATTGCCCGTCAAATGCAGGAAATTGGTTTGAATGTACAGGTAGAAGTGGTGCAGAAAGCCTTGCTATTAGAGCTTACGTCCAGCTCACGTGCGCTTTTCTTTCGCGGAAGCTGGATTGCCGATTACCCGGATGCAGAAAACTATCTTTCTGTTTTTTATTCTAAAAATCCTGCTCCTCCCAATTATACCAGGTTCAAAAATGCAAGATTCGATGCATTGTTTGAAGCAGCTATCAGGGAAACAAACGATTCTTTGCGTTACGAACTTTACAGGCAGGCCGACCAGGTTATGATGGAAGAAGCCCCAGTTGTACCATTATGGTACGATGTGGTAGTGCATCTTGTTCAGCCGGGCGTACAGGGATTTCGTCCAAATGCATTAAACCTTCTTGAGCTCAGAAAGGTAAGGGTGCAGTAAAATGCACCCCAATATATTAATCCAGGTAAAGTTGAGTATTAATCATCGTCGCCTTCGTAATAGGATTCCTCATTATTATTATAATGTTTCTCCCAGGTTTCCACCATTTCATCATTCAGGCATTCGATGATATCATGAAGCGGATCTGACTTTTTCTTCCAGACAGTAGCCAATTCATCTTTATAATTAAATACATACATACAATGGTCTGTCTCCACTGTAACCTTAATCAGTTCAATAGGTGAGTCATTAAGCTCCTGTACCAGGTAATAACATCCTGGTTCCAACAATCCATACGAATACATAGTCATTCCTCCGTTTAGGCGTTAAACAATTACTATGGGTTAGTAATTAATGGGTGTAAGTTATAATGGGTAGTAGAGCAGTTCTGGCGGGGAGCAACCTCCCGTGAAATTCAAAATTAGGGGTTTTAAGTCCAGAAAATCCCGATTAGGGATAAAATTTAATTAAGGTTATAGTATGTTGATAATGAATTATTTATACCTTAATTTAGGGATGTGTATAAAAAATAAAACGCTAAAGTTCTTAGTATTGCCACCTGCTGATTTCTTATATTTGCGCTGCTGAGCTGGTTTTTAAGGTTTTGAAAGGGCTTTTCACAGGGTATTTTCATAAACTTATTAACCGGGGTGCATAACTCTATTAGCCTGTTTATGCTGTTCTATTAATTTTACCAAATTGCTTAATCCTATGGCTGAAACTAAAAAAGACCTTTTTGAATATACCGAAGATAGTATCAGAAGCCTCGACTGGAAAGAACATATCAGGCTAAGGCCGGGGATGTATATCGGTAAACTGGGCGATGGCTCCAGTCCCGACGATGGTATTTATGTATTGGTAAAAGAAGTAATTGACAATTGTATTGATGAATATACAATGGGTTATGGTAAATCCATTGAAGTAAGTATTAAAGACAAGTTGGTTTCCATTCGCGATTATGGCCGCGGCATACCTCTGGGGAAAGTGGTTGATGTTGTTAGTAAGATCAACACCGGCGCCAAATACGATTCCAAGGTTTTCCAGAAAAGCGTAGGACTTAATGGCGTTGGTACAAAAGCAGTGAATGCGCTGAGCGAAAAATTTAAAGTTGTTTCTTTTCGCGAAGGCAAAATGAAACAAGCTGAATTTGAAAGAGGCGTACTGATAAACGATTCGAAAGAAACAAAAACCACGGAAGCTAACGGCACCCTTGTGGTTTTCTACCCTGATAATACCATTTTTAAAAATTTTCATTTCATTTCAGAATACCTGGAAAAACAGATCTGGAATTATTGCTTCTTAAATGCCGGCATGAAGATCGTCTTCAACGGCAAAACCTATGTAAGTAAAAATGGGCTGCACGATTTGCTCACCAGGGAAACCAATGCCGACAGCAATCCGGAAGGCATCCGTTATCCCATAATTCACCTTAAGGGCGATGATATTGAAGTGGCCATTACGCATAGTAATGATTACGGTGAAGATTACCATTCATTTGTAAACGGGCAGCATACAACACAGGGAGGAACGCACCAGCAGGCCTTTCGTGAAGCTTACGTAAAGGTGTTGAGGGAGTTTTATAAAAAGGATTACGAAGCATCAGATATCAGGCAAAGTATTGCAGCTGCCATTTCGGTGCGCGTGGTGGAGCCGGTTTTTGAATCGCAGACCAAGACCAAGCTGGGCTCCATGAACGTGGATGAAAAAGGTCCCAGCATGCGCCAGTTCGTTTATGATTTTTTATCGAAGCAACTGGATAATTTCCTGCATAAAAATCCCTCTGTAGCCGATGCATTAAAAAAGCGCATCGAACAAAGTGAAAGAGAAAGAAAAGACCTGGCAGGTATTAAAAAGCTGGCCAATGAAAGGGCAAAAAAAGCAAATCTTCATAATAAAAAACTGCGCGACTGCCGTATACATTTTAATGATGAACCTCCGGCAAAGAATAAAGAAGAGTTTTTTGCCAGGCAAAAAGAAACAACCATTTTCATTACCGAAGGTGATTCGGCAAGTGGTTCTATTACCAAGGCCAGGAGCGTGGAAACACAGGCTGTATTCAGTTTAAGAGGAAAACCTTTGAATTGTTTTGGCATGAGTAAGAAGGTGGTGTATGAAAATGAAGAACTGAACTTATTGCAACATGCACTGAATATTGAAGAAGGAATGGATGGCCTTCGCTTCAACCGTATTATTATTGCCACCGATGCCGATGTGGATGGAATGCACATAAGGTTATTGATCATGACCTTCTTTCTTCAGTTCTTTCCCGACCTGGTAAAGAACAACCATGTTTATATTCTGGAAACTCCATTGTTTCGTGTAAGAAATAAAAATGAAACGATCTATTGTTATTCGGAAACAGAAAAACAAAACGCCGTAAAAAAGCTGGGTAGCAAACCCGAGATCACCCGTTTTAAAGGATTGGGTGAGATATCACCCGATGAATTCGGAAGATTTATCGGAGATGAGATCAGGCTTCAACCTGTAATTCTTGAGCATGGCGATCATATTCAGCACCTGCTGGAATATTATATGGGAAAGAATACACAGGAAAGACAGGAATTCATCATCAATAATCTGAAAGTGGAACTGGATGTGGAGGAAGAACTGGTTGTGAACAATTAATATAAACTTCAAAAATATTTCTTGAAAAAGCTTGAACTCATAAGAAAATCAAAATCGCTTTTCATGAAATGGAATCTTCATTCCATTATCAGTCCTTTCAACGAAATGATAGGCAATGGAATGAATATGGCGGAACTCTCCAAATGGAGAAAAGAACATCCTGTGAAAGGCTATAACGATTTTTACCAGTCAACCTGGGATTATACGCGCCGCTATACCTTATATGAAGCCATTGCAAAGCAGGAAGATCTTTTCAATCAGCCAATAGATTATATGGAATTTGGTGTGGCGGGTGGATTTTCCTTTAAATGGTGGATGGAAAGAAATCAATTGGAGGATTCAGGATTTTATGGTTTTGATACGTTTGAAGGATTGCCGGAAAAATGGGGCGCTTTTGAAAAAGGATCCATGGCCTATGCAATGGAATCTCTTGAAATAAACGATCCCAGAGCATCGCTGCATAAAGGCCTGTTTCAACAAACGCTGATACCTTTCCTGGAGTCCTATCCAAATAAAAACCGCAAGCTCATTCATATTGATTCTGATCTTTTCAGTGCAGCCATTTTTACCTTATCACAACTTTATAAATATTTAAAACCCGGCGACATTATCCTGTTCGACGAATTTGCCGTTCCGCGGCACGAATTCCTTGCATGGAAAATATTCACTGAAAGTTTTTATGTTAATTATGAAGTGATTGGTGCGGCGAATAATTATTTGTTTGTGGCGATGAAGATAGTGAATAGTGAATAGTGAGTGGTGAATAGTGAATAGTGAATAGTGAATGGTGAATGGTGAGTGGTGAGTGGTGAGTAGTGAATGGTTTGCTTGCGGAGTATAATTGTAAATTAATAACAAAATATTTATATAGATGATTCATATTGTTTTCCAGGAAGCGGATATTGAAGTTTTAAATAAGGCGATTGAACTGGATGAATCGCTGCAGGGAAAGGTGGAAATTATTCGTGATGATTTTGCAGTGGGCCCTGTAGAAAATATTTACGAAACAGAAGGTTATCAGCAAAGGCGTGACTGGTGGAAGAATCTCCTGGATCAGTCGCCTTACAAAACAGATGATCTTACTTCACTGGTTGATGATAAGCTTACTGTGCATAATTTGATCAGGGCCCTTGATGAAGACCCAAAAGAAGAATTGTGGCTTTGGATGGGGCAGAACCAGCACGATGTATGTGGCTATTACTGGCTGGTCTCTCAATTGGCAGATTACCAGGGTAGAATAGTAGTGCTCTATTTGAATAACCTTCCTTTTATTAACGAAAAAGGACAGATATTTTATCCTACCAGTATTCATGAAATTCAACCTAAAGAATTTTTGAAGGCAAAAAAGCTGAACAGGAAAATTACGCTCAGTGAATTTGAAGTCGATCCGGATGAGTGGAGAAAACTTTGCCAGGAAAATGCAATGGTGCGCATATTGGAAGGAGGGAAGAAGATCGTATCTAAAGGCGATGACCATTATGATGATGAAATTCTAAAATCAATCACCAAAGAAGGTCAAAAAGGAAATAAAATAATGTCCTCAATTTTATCTAAAATGAAAATGAAAACAGGTGATGTTTTTATTTTGTGGAGATTGAAAACCCTTGCGGAAATCGGAAAAGTGGAGATCAATGGCGACACTTCTAAGGGCTGGAAGGATTTTGAAGTGAAACTACCTGCAGGCGAAGCGCAAACGATTAACCAGGAATAAAATCATTATGAAAAAGCTGATCATTCTCCATTTATTCTTACTGACTTCAGTTTTTGTTTTTGCGCAGTCAAAAGCAGAAAAAATGGAAGAGCTGGTAAATGCATATTACCAAAATGGAAAATTTAATGGCGTTGTGCTGGTGGCTGAAAAAGGCCAGCCTGTTTTTCAAAGTGGCTATGGTTTCCGGGATGCTGAACAAGCATCACTGCACGACATTGGCAGTATTTTCCAGATAGGATCCATCACGAAGCAATTTACAGCAGCATTGATTATGCAATTAGAACAGGAAAAAAAGCTTTCTGTAAAAGACAAACTTTCAAAATATTTCAAAGGATTCAAAAACGGCGACCAGATCACAATAGAACATCTTTT
>JAEZCV010000210.1 GCA_023429985.1 Bacteroidota bacterium
CTCTTTAACCGGAGGGCTTTACTTTTGCCTTAATGTACACGCTTAAGAAATCGCTGGGGCAACATTCTCATCTTTCAGGAAATGTTGCCCCAGCGATTTCTTAAGCGTGTACATTCAGGCAAAAGTAAAGCCCTCCGGTTAAAGAGGGCTTTAGCAATTTTTATAAGCGAGATTACATCTTCACTACCCTTGTAGTATAGATAACCTCTTTTGCTCTGTTTATATTGCTCACGGAGTAAAGTTGTGCACTCCATGACTTGGTATCGATATTCAATTCAGTGGCACCATTGCCTGCCTGTCTTGTTCCTTTGTAAACGATCCTTCCCTGCATATCGCTTACTTCAATGCTAAGCTGCTCCTGTGTAGCCAGGTTTAGCCTGATGCTCAACAGGTCTTTAACAGGGTTTGGATAAACAAAAACAGAATAATTATTGTTCAATGGTACAAGAACGATTTTGCTGTAGGTGATCTTTCCATCCAGGCTAACCACTTTCAACCTGTAGTAAAGAGCAGCAGCTTTAATAGAAACCACGTTCAGGTCGCGGAACAGGTAAGTTGAAACGCCGGTATGATCACCATTAGAATGTACTGTACCGGCCTTTGTGAATATGTTTCCGTCGATACTTCTTTCAATTTCGTAATGAGAGGTACTTTCTTCGTTCTTTATTTCCCATACCAGTTCGGCATCATCATTTTTAAGTTTACCATTAAAGGAAATGATCTGCTGGGGAAGGATAAGCATATCCTGTCCTGTGAAATAAAATGAAGAGAAGGAACTAACACTTGCATGAAGCACATAACCATCATCATGCGCTTCGGCATAAGTAGGTGTTATTACGGTTGTTGTACCCGTAAGCGAAGCTCCGCAGCCGTCATTATTCTTCATGATACGAATATTATTGATGCTGCTAACACCGGCAGATGCACCGGTAGAGTTGGTGGCACCAATAATGGAAGAAAGTTCGGCTGCGGTAAGATATAACCTGATACTTACCGGGGTGCTAGGTTGCACGGCAGGCGTAATGGAAATATTCCTGTTTACCAGTAAACGTCTTTTACTGTCTTCACGCAAGGTTCCGGATTTTACAAAGAAGGAAGTGGTAACATTGCCAAGATTATTACCATTGGCTTTTATTTCGGCAATGATATTTCCTTCATTATCGGTTAAAGGAACCCAAAGGTTGTTGTTATCATCATTGATATTCACTACACCGGCCACTTCGCAATTGTTATCTGTACCGGCAGCGATTTTTATATCAGAAGGAATATTACTTCTTTCGGTACCGGTGTTGGTATACCCAAGGAAGGTATATTTCTGTACGCAACCTGCGCAACCGGTTATTGAAGGATTATTAGCACTAGGGCCTGAGGTAGTGGGCGATTTATCCATAATGACATAAATCGTTTTGCCATCAGGATCAATTGCAACATCCCTGTATCTGTTTCTACTTCCAAAATAGGATAATGAATCATAGCCACCCATGTTTACCGTTTGGGTACCATCCTCATTTAATTTCATTCTCAATACACGTCCCCATTTTAAAGAACCAACCAAAAGTGAATTCTTCCAGCCGGGGATGGCAGAATGGGTATAGATATCCATGCCTGACCAGCCTTCAGATGGCCACACAGCATTAGATCCGTTGTTGGCATAAGTGGCCGTAATATAGGAATTTGATGGAGCGTAGCCGGAATAAATGGGATCTTTATAACTGCTACCAATAGCCGAAGCGTTACTGGTTTCTGAGGTGATCAATGGAAGAGAACCTGTTGTTGATCCTGCTTTTACACTATTGTAATTATTATCTCCGGCAAACCCGATAACTATAGGATGTCCATAATTTTTTGCGGGTTCAATGATGTTTACTTCATCATCGCTAAAAGGACCATGGCTGGAGCCATATAATTTTCCTACACCATCAATAACAGCATAGGCAAAACCCTGGTTATTACGCATACCTGTACTCCACACAGCACTTTGTTTGGCTCCATTAAAAGGATTATCGTTAGGTATCCAACGGTCAAATGTGTCTGCATCTCCATCAGATTCCAGGTTGAATCGAAGTATTTTTCCTTCATAAGAAGCATTTATCTGAGATTTGATCTCCCTCGTTCTGTTATCAAACTGGCCTGCACCCATATCGCCACAGGCATAAAACAGGTAGTCAACACCGTTATGAGGCGCTATGATCATTCTTTGAGAGTTGTGATCGTTACTTCCGGGTAATGTATCTACTAATGAAACAGGACTTTGCAGCTTGTTTGTACCGGTATTATAGGTAAACCTGACTATACGGCTAACAAAAAAATGTCCGGGTCCATTGCTTCCACCTGTATATGTTCTTACGTATGAAACATAAACATAATTCTTAGGAGTTACCGGGTCCAGGAATTTTGGATGCACGGCAAGTCCCGCAAAACCTCCTTGCGGCCAGGGACTATGAGAAGAAGAAAATTGTACATTAAAATCATTATGCTGGGTAGCGGTAAGGTATCCGGAGGCGCCTTGTGCCAGGTCCAGAACTGTTGTTTTTGTACCTGTATTAGGGTCCATGCGGTGAACCTTATAACCCCTTGCTTCATTCACCCATAAATATCCATCAGGGCCATATGTAATTTCCCAGGGATCATTTAACTGGTTGATACCTGATAGAATTTCCATTTTAAAAACCTCTTTCATCCTGCTGGATTCTATGTAGGGATCGGTGACACATATACTGAATGCAGAATTTATACTGGGAGTAGTAGTACTTGTCGTATAAACCCGGATATAGTATGTATTTCCTATTACCAGATTTGTAGCATTAATAGTGCTGTTGGCACATGAAATGGAGGTGCCACCACAGGGTCCTGATAGTAGTTGAATTCTTGCACCAGTTATTGAAACTACATCTTGTAATAGAATAGTAGGATTTGGTGATTTAGCAACAAACTTATACCAGGCATTCCTTCTTGCAGTATTACCACAAATATTGGTATTAGTGCTTGGCGATTGGTACAAAGTACCTTGGGTTTTATTACATGTGAAACCTGAAATAATTTCTTTAGCATCGGCACAGATAAAATTAGTCTGCGCTTTTGCGTTATAGAAATTTAGTAAAAGAACGAATGGGACAAGCAGTAGTTTGGTAATCTTGAACATGGGTTTTTAGGATTTTGGTGCTGCAAAATATTCACATATCAGCAGAAATGCATCAGCAAAATCCCTCTAAAATTACTAGTAAAAACCCTTATCAAAGTTTAGAATAACTACTATTGCCCAATCCTGAATATATAGGCATCTTTGCCGTTGATCTATTTCTCTGAAAACCAAAACTCATGAACTGCCAATCCTTTATCCGGTACCTTTCGGCAACACTATTGTCTGTTGCATCGCTGGTACTGTTTCCTAACACTTTATCTGCACAGGTTAATGAAGAATGCTCGGGTGCAACATTGTTGACATCCAATACCAGTTGCAGTAATACTAATGGAACATTAATCAATGCTGCTGTTTCATCGCCTGCTGTAGCAAGTGAATGTTCAGGCACACACGGAATTGATGTGTGGTACAGATTTACAGCTGTATCACCCAGCACCGAGATCAACTTAAGCAATATTGGATCTAACCTGAGAAGTAATGGAACAAGGGTGGCCCTTTACTCTGGCACCTGCGGATCACTTACCTCTCTTGCCTGTACCGCCAGTAGTTCATCGGCGTTTTCTCTTGATGTAAGCACCGTAAACTCTGGCGCTGGTTTAACTGTAGGTGAGCAATATTACATCCGCGTATTTACAACCAGAACTACGTCTCCTTCAAGCGGTTCGTACACATTCCGCATTTGCGTTACCCACACAACTCCTTCAAGGATCGAATACAGCCGCAGTTATATTAATGTATCTAAAGGAAGCACGGGCGGAACCGTAAACCCGGGCGATACCCTGGAAATGCGCGCCACCATCGTTGTACAGGGGTCCGGTAGCAGTGCCGACAGCCTTGCTTTTATTGATACATTATATAATGGTGTTGGTTTGAGATATGTTCCGGGTTCACTGGCCCTGAGAACAAATGAAGGAAAAGTATATAAA
This sequence comes from Bacteroidota bacterium, assembly GCA_023429985.1. Classification (GTDB taxonomy): domain Bacteria; phylum Bacteroidota; class Bacteroidia; order Chitinophagales; family Chitinophagaceae; genus Flavisolibacter. The sequence continues at coordinate 4,069 of JAEZCV010000210.1, forward strand.
TCTTTCACCGATGCCAATACTTCTGCCGATGCCGGATGGATACAACCTAATGCAGGTGATACCATTATCCGCATTAACATGGGTACTGTGGCTTCGAGGTTTGCCAGAGGCAGGTATAACCATAACTCCAGGCCTTCGGTATTTGGCGGAACCTGTATTGTTATGGCAACTTACAGGGTGGTAGTAAATGGATCCTATAATTCAGTTATCAATTTTAAAACCGGCGCTATTACATTTAGAGATGTTAGAACCGGTATTTATAGGCATGCCACATTCAACCAGAACAACCTGATTGTTTACCAGAGCCCGGGACTTTGTCCAAATGCGGTTTCTGCCACCAACGCGCTTGGTGCCGAATTCAACGGAACCTTTGGTACTCCAACAGGAACCAATTTTGACCGAAACAGGGGCACTTCGGCTTATACCACTTATACCTATGATATTTTTGGTACTGACAGAGGACCGCAGGACTATTATTATGGAATCACCAATAACTCCAGCGGAAGCTTCACTACAGTAAACACACATCCAAAGCCGGATGCCAATAAGTTCAGGGTATTTAATGTCTGGGATATTTCGGGAGACCATACCGGGGCCGCAGATCCGCTGATCGGGAACCCGGCATGTGATACCACCTTACCAGTAAGTGCCAGCAACCCCTGTGGATATATGCTGGTGATCAATTCATCCTATAAAACAGATACCGCTTTTACTTACCAGGTTAACAATCTTTGTCCGAACACCTATTACGAGATATCGGCTTGGTTCAAGAACATGTGTTATAAATGTGGTTGCGATTCAACAGGAACAGGCGCTACAGGTGCCACGTATATTCCAACTGCTTTAGGTGATTCTTCCGGTGTTCATCCAAATATTGCATTTGATGTAAATGGAATGGATTATTATACTACGGGAGATATTAAATATGCAGGACTAACATCGCCCACCACATCGGACGGTGCCAACCGATGGGTGAAAAGAGGATTTGTGTATTTAACCGGTCCGGCAGAAACTTCATTTTTACTTACGTTAAGGAATAATGCACCCGGAGGTGGTGGTAACGACTGGGCGCTTGACGACATCAGCGTAGCTACCTGTTTACCCAACATGCAATATTCTCCTTCTCTGAACCCGGTTACCTGCCAGGGAAATCCTATCACTATCAACGATACCGTTCGTTCTTATTTTAATAACTACGGCAACTTCAAATGGCAGCGCAGCACCGATGATGGTGCAACCTGGACGGACATTGCCGGAACAGAAGGTTCCGTAACACCGGTATATAATGGAAGCAGTTATGAATACATTACTTCTCACACTGTAACACCGGATGAAGCAACTATTGGTAACGATGGTGACCGATACAGAGTGGTGGTAGCCACTACTATTGGCAACCTGGTTAATGGTGATTGCCAGGTAACAGATGGTATCAGCATTATTAACCTGCAGGTTATTGATTGCGGAGATCCGTTGCAGGTTGACCTCCTCTCCTTCCATGGAAGACAGGTAAATAACCGTTCGATCCTTAACTGGACCACCTCAAGAGAAGATGAACAGATCTATTTTGATATAGAAAGAAGTACCAACGGAATCAATTTCTCCCGCATAGGAACTATCAATGGATATTTTAATGAAACCGCCGCAACCAACAATTATAGTTTTGCCGATTCTGCAGCTATATCCGGTAAACTATGGTACCGTATTGTGATGGTAAATGGCGGTGGAAAGAAAAAATATTCCAGAGTGGTATTATTGGGAAGTGAGGCCGATGATTTTAATGTTACCGGTTTAATAAATCCTTTCAGCAGCCAGCTTTCCTTCCATGTTAACATTGGAAAAGATGCCATGGTTGACGTTAAGTTGCTGAATACTTCAGGCTCAATTGTAAAACAAAAAGCCGTCCAGGGTTATGCAGGATCTAACGACATAAACCTGAATAATACCCAATCGCTTCCGGCAGGTGTTTATATTCTTCAGATCCGCTACAGAGATAAAACCATTACGAGGCGCGTGATCAAAAAATAAAGGGCTTCCATTCAAATTGGCAAAGGGTAAGAGTCAAATTTGTACTTTTACCCTTTGTTATTTTTATGAATACAACACATAAACCGGTAATTGGAATAACCTGCGGCGATATAAATGGAATAGGAACAGAGTTGATCATTAAATCTCTTTCCGACCACCGCATCCTTGATCATTGCACACCTGTTGTTCTGGCTTCTAATAAACTGGTGAATTTTTATAAAAAATCTATCCCCGAAGCAGGCTTCAGTTACCAGAGCCTGAAAGATTTTTCGCGCCTGAATCCTAAACAGGTTAATGTTATCAATTGCTGGGAGGAAGATATTAACATCACACCCGGGCAACTGAACGAAACAGGTGGCAAATATGCAGTGGCATCGCTGATGGCTGCTGCCGAAGGACTAAAACACCGACACCTCGAAGGCATTGTTACAGCACCGCTTCATAAAAAAAATGTACAGTCGGAAGAATTTAATTTCACCGGCCATACGCCTTTCCTGAAAGCATATACCGATTCGAAAGATGTGCTGATGCTGCTGTATGCCGAAAACCTTCGAATGGGACTGGTAACGGAACACCTTCCCCTGAAAGAAGTATCGCAATACATTACAAAAGAAAATATTATCTCCAAGATCAATTTACTGCACGATAGCCTTAAAAGAGATTTTGGAATTGATAAACCTAAAATTGCAGTTCTTGGACTCAACCCCCATGCAGGTGATGAAGGATTGATAGGCAATGAAGAAGAAAATATTATTAAACCTGCCATAAGGGAAGCCAAAAGAGATAAACTGGTTTTTGGTCCCTATAGTGCTGATGCATTCTTTGCACGCAGCAGTTTCCTGCAATTTGATGCTGTATTGGCTATGTACCACGACCAGGGACTGATTCCATTTAAAGCGATTGCTCATGGCGAAGGTGTAAATTTTACAGCCGGACTGCCTTTTGTTAGAACATCTCCCGATCATGGAACTGCCTTCGATATTGCCGGTAAAAACAAAGCCGATGCCAGTTCTTTCACAGCTGCCATATTTGAATGTATAGATATTATCCGGAGAAGAAAAGAATACGACGAAAGAAATAAAAACCCACTTAGAAAAATTACAGCGGAAGTATTAAGAAACGTTGAGGATGAGAAGATTGATGATACGATCGATAAGTGAATGAGAAGTTTAGTTGTTTAGACGTTTAGTTGTTTAGGTTCCGAGGATGCTGGCGGGTAACATATTTGCATATTTTCATGAAAATTATTACCACATTCTCCTCGCGACCTGCTGCCTTTGTTTCAAAGCTTTGCACCTTGTCCATAAAATCTGAAAGCTCCTGGAAAGGAGCCTTCGTCAATAATCCGTACCTAAAAAATAAGTTAATGCAGGAAGCTGCAGATATATTAATGCAATAGCAGTAAAATACTAATGAGTGGTTAACAGGAATGGAATTGACGTTGGCGGTTCAGGGATAATGAAAAAAGGTTTGTCAGGATGGAAATTCGCGATTAACGAGGAAGGTTAACCGTTTTTGGAGGTTGTTCCAGGAATTGATGGAGCAAACTTAAGGGTTGAAATCTGAAATAACAAGAGGAGGGGGAAAATATTTGTTTTTTGAGAGAGGTTTAGTCGTTTAGGCGTTTAGACGTTTAGGCGTTTAGGCGTTTAGGCGCGAACGTTGGTTGCTTATATTTAATCTCAATTGCCGGATCAATTCCTAACTTCTACATTTCAATACATGTGGTATTCCTAAACGCCTAAACGCCTAAACCTGCCTACCCCAGGCAGACCCTAACACCTAACCCTACTTATTAATGTATTCTTTCAACGCCTTCACATAATTCTCAAATGCTTTGATGCCTTCTTTAGTGATACGACAAATTGTTTGCGGATAGTTATCCCTGAACTGCTTAACCACGTCGATATAACCTGCTTCTTTTAATTTCTGAACCTGCACACTCAGGTTCCCTGCAGTAGCACCTGTTTTTTCTTTTATATAAGTGAATTCAGCCTCTTTCACACTTATAAGTAAAGAAACAATGGCCAGCCGCAACTGGGAGTGTAATATAGGATCCAGGTCTTTAAACACTTATTTCACAGGTTGAAGATGATTGAATTCCCTGTTCGCAATATGCCCGGGAATAATATAACCGCAAAGTACTGCCCCGGCATGTAACAGCATGGTGTATTCAAAGTTTTTAACAAACAGCGAAGCAAAAGCAAATGCCCAGGTAATAAAAGCACCAATCAGTGAGGGCTTAAAATTAAGAATTGCTCCATATATCATGATCCAGAATCCATAAAGCCCCAGCAATAATGCAAAGCCCTGAACAGGATGCACGCCCCCGGTATTCATAGAAACAATGATAAGCAAGAGAACAATGAAAAAACCAATATTCAGTTTTTCAAAAACCTCCTGCGAATAAGTTTTCACTTTGGTAATCTTCTTAAGATATACCTTCCTGATGCTTGCCAATACCAGCAGCACTACCGATGCAATTCCAAAAAGATTCCAGAAAAAAAAGGTTTCCAGCCAGTCGAACTTTAAATTCAAATAAGTACCAACAGATGCAAAAAATAACAACCACCCCCAGACGATCCATCCCTTACCATCATCTTTTTGCTCCTGCTTGGCTGCCTGGATCATTTGCTCAATGATCTGGAAACTTTCGGTTTCCGACATTTCTTTGTCTACCATTTTAATTCTTTTCAAATTTTATTAAATAACCGGGAATGATATAGCTGGTTAAAATAGCCACTGCTGTAATTAATAACTGGTAGTCGAAGCTGACAAAGATACAGGCAATGGCAAGGAACCAGTTAATGACGCCACCAATAACAAGAGGTTTGAACTGCAGTATTTTCCCTGAAACAAAAGTTCCTAATCCATAAAACAAGATATAGAAAGGATAGCCATGCAACCACCCTCCCGGTAGTTGAGATATGATGATACTTAATATTGAGAAACTAATGCCAAGGCCCATCCATAAATATCCCATGCTCATCCCCACATAGGTTGTTACCTTTTCCTTTTTACTTTGCCGTGAGGAATAAACAATGGTGATGATTATGGCAGGGATCACAAGTATCCATCCTACATAATGATGACGATATTCAACCACCACTTTTAATATAAACTGAAATAGTATGGAAATCATCACCACCCAGCCCCACATTAAAAAATAAAACCTGTTTTCTCCAAGGTTTGTCTTGGCCTTTGTGATCATGGACTGTATCACCTCAAGACTTTGTTCCGGACTTAATTCATCTTCTGTTTGCATGATAAATAATTTGTTCAGATTTTTTGGTTAGAGCATGAATGGTCAATAGTGAATGGTCAATGGTCAATGGCCAATGGTCAATGGTCAATGGTCAATGGCCAATGGTCAATGGTCAATGGTCAATGGCCAAAGGTCAATAGCTTCAACATCATTAACCAATTACTATTAACAAACTATCCATCCATTAACCATTTACTACCCACCATTCACCATTCACCATTCACTACTCACTATTCACTACTCACTACTCACCATTCACCATTAACCACTCACTATTCACCATTCACCACTCACCACTCACTACTCACTACTCACCACTCACTACTTCGTCTGGCTTAGAAAATATTCCGCTGCCGGTTTTCCCCAATTAGGATCCAGTGCATGCTGAGGTTTAAACGTTTCAAACTTTTGCAATGCCAGCTCAAACAATTTTTTTGCTTCTGCTTTGCTGCCACCAAATTGTTCAGGGGTATAAAATTTATCCTGACCTTCCAGTAAATATACCCGGGGGTTTTCAGGATTCAATTTTTTAGCCCTTTCAAGTGCAGCAGCGGCTTCCGGACCATACTGCATATAACGATTCATAGGGTCGCCCATCATTTTCAAACTGGCGATCATCTTTTTCACCAGCCAGATCTCTGAATTCTCTTTATTCAATCCATCACTTTTATTAAGTAATTGTTCTGCCTTTTCTGCAATCGGATCCAGTGTGGCGGCCATACCTCCCTGCATATTTCCTTCCATTGCCATATAACCCGATAAAGCTTTTGTATAAGCCGCATAATAATAAGGTTGCCATTGATTTTTCTCTGCTTCTGCAATTCTCTCAAAAGCAGCCGAAAGTTCGGTAAGTCCTGCTACAGTAAGGGTTGAATCTAACTGCGCAATCTTTTCCTGCATCACTTTCGTGTATTTTTCTGATTGTGCGAAAGTTGCTAACACCATTAATAAAAACAACGGTAATAATATGAGCTTTTTCATGATTGTTTATTTAATATTTTTTGATTTTAATTTTTCGTATTCTTTTTCAATGGAATTCCCCGTACTAACATAAGCGCCTATATAATGAAAAAATAAACCTACTCCCCAACCTGCTGTTGACCATGCCGGCCATGGAATGCCGCCATTTAATTTGGCTCCTGTAAAGTACCAGAGCAACCAAAGAAATGCATTGATCACGATGTATGTAAGTAAATGCGATTTAAATGATGCGCGCTTTTGAGCAAGCTGCCATAGCCGCGGATCGCGGTCGGGTGGAGTTTGTTGGTAGTAGGAAGTCATGTTTAGTTGTTTAGTTGTTTAGGTGTTTAGATGTTTAGGTGTTTAGTCGTTTAGTTGTTTAGTTGAAATTTGTTGAAGGGTTAAACAAAGCCGAATCACTATTCACCACCTGCCTGCCGGCATGCTCACCACTCACTACAAATTACTATTAATCACATCCTCCGTCCTGTCAACTCCAAAGCTGATAAATACCCCCAGGTATATAAAAGTTTTACTCGGAGGAATGATAGCCTGCTTTCTTAAACCGTTAGCCGAATAATTATAACCAAATACCTGTTCACTTCCCAGCACATTAGTAATTGAAAAAACAAAAACAGTAAATTTATTTGCACCTTGTTTAAAAACATTGGGAAGATAGTTTACACTAAAGCTTAAGCTGTTATAATTTATAGTGCGCCCCTGGTCGTAAATGTTGAATTTATTGGTGATGTTGTCGTACCTGATATTATAATAAGGCCTTCCGGTTGCAAAAGTATAGTTGGCATTGAACTGCGTTTTCAAACCTGTTACAAATTTCTTCAATACCAGGTTGGCTGTATGCTTTGATGCAAAAGAAGGTTCGATCTCCATAGGATAATTCAAATAATCTCTTTTAGTATCCAGGTAAGAATAAGAGATCCAGTAATCAAAATTTTTGAAAGTTTTTTTATCACGCCAGAACAATTCAAATCCTTGCGCATATCCAAAACCGTTATTGGATCCCGCAAGCTCACGGTTGTTTTCAATTCTTGTTTTTACCAGGTCCTCATATTTCTTATAAAATGCTTCAGCACGAAAAGTTACCAGCTGACTTACTTTTTGGTATTGTGCTATATAATGTGTTGCTTTTATAAATTCAAGTTCATTCAGCGCAGGGAAAAATCTTCTTTCGGGTGTCTGGAAAAACTGGCCGTAAGCAAGTGATGCCTGGCTTTGACTTCCCAGTTTATAGGCGAGAGAAACACGTGGTGCAAAATTAGTGCGGTCGATCAGTTGTGAATGCTCCATCCTTCCACCCACTTTAGCGGCAATGCTGTTGGTAAGATAAATATCAGCTTCAGCAAAGGCCGAAAATAAATTCTCCTTTATGTTCTCATTGAACTTCTGTCCGTCAAAAAAACTAAAAACAGAATGGTCGTTGCTATGGTTTAATTCTGAACCAAACCTTAAGGCACTCAATCCACGTAATCTTCTTTCCATTACTGCTTTTGCATTGAAATAATTTCCTTTAGCCACGAGCCCGAAATTTTTGTATTCCAGGTCCTGCAAAACAACTTTACTGTTATCATTCCCCTGCAAACTCCCATCAATTTCATCCTTGTTATTGGAATAAGAAGTACCAAGCTGGATCTTCCAAGAATTACCAAGGTTTTCACGAAAAGAAAGGTTGTGATAGGTGTTGAAGTTTTCAAGTTGAAAAGCTTCCTTATATCCTAAGGTGTCAAGACTTGGATTGCGAACGCCCAGTTTATTCTGACTGAAATAACCATAATATTTCAGCATGCCTGAGCTGGAAGTTTTGATCCTGAAATTGGCTTCGCCGTTATGAAATGAAGGAATAATAAAATAATCGGGATTTTGTTTAATAACCTCGAAGGCCAATCCTAAATGCGTATAAGAATAACCCAGGCCCCATGATGATTTTTTGTTTTTGGCAAGGGACTGGTATCCCAGACTTCCACCTATAGGAGAAATACCCAGGTTGGCACTTTCTCTTTCCGGGAGGTCAATAGATTCCAGGATCAGTGCAGATGATAAAGCCTGTCCATACAATGCCGAATAACCACCAGCGCTGAAAATGGTTCCTTTAAAAATGAAAGGAGAAAATCGTCCGCGTTGGGCGATGTTGGGAACAGAACTGAAAAAGAAATTATTTACCAGGGTACCATCAATAAAGGTTTTGGTTTCAGCTGCAGTACCACCCCGAACGAACAATCCCTCGCTTTCACCCACCTGTTGCGCACCCGGAAGTGTTTTAATAGCACCAGTAATGTCGGCATTCGCGCTTGCTGTTGTAACAATATCAATGGAATTTAAAACAGTGGTCCTTTTTTTATCACTGGCTTCAAAAGAACCGGCAGTAATAACTACTGCAGTCATTTCATTGAAATCTTCTTTTAATGAAATAGAAAAATGAAGCGGTTTGCCGGTAAGTTCAATTGGCTGGGTGAATTCTTTATAACCAACTGCGGTTACCACGAGCGTGTGCACACCCTTTTCGGTGGTGGTAAAAGAAAACCTGCCGGCAGAATCTGTGGTGCCCCCATCGTAAGAATCTTTAATGGCAAGCGTAGCAGCCGTAATGGGCTTTTTGCCATCTGTAACTGTTCCTTCAATGCTTGTTTGCGCCTGCAATAAGGAATTAAATAAAATAAGGATGGCGGTAAAAATCTTTCTCATAACGCAAATTCATCACAAACGTAAACTAGTTTATTTTATAAACCAAATTAATATTTTTATTTTCCCAATTTGTTGAATATGAAGAATTAGAAGAACAGATGACAAATGCGCTTCGCTTTATCTACATAGGTAGGCTTATTACTTTTCTAAAGCTTTTATACCCGCGAAGCCAGGATAAGTTGTTAATGAGTAAGCAAGATCTTCAATCAAATAAAATTCCGTAGAACTACGGTAGGCAGATATTCATTTCTTTCCTAAATTGAGTTTATGGCAGAGCTATGTAAAAAAAAGAAAGCCTAAGAACTTATGCTATGAGTCAATTAGAGGAAGTTAAGAGAAAATTACGCTTTAATAAACGTAAGTTATATTAAAAAAGAAAAGCCCCACGGTGTACGCAGGGCTTAAGAAATTCTTCGGCTTATAGCCTTATTGTGATAAGCTTTCAAATGTGAAAATAAGAACTCAATTTTTATAAACCAAAACAAAAAGGAATGAAAATTTTAGGTCTCGATTTAGGAACCAATTCAATAGGTTGGGCGATACGTGATACTACAGAGAATGGCAATCAAATAATCAATAAAGGTGTTTTGACTTTTGATAAAGGTGTGGGTGAAGGAAAATCTGGCGAATTTCCGTTGGTTCAAAAAAGAACGGAAAGTCGAGGGAAGAGACGAAATTATCAGGCAGAAAAATATAGAAAATGGGAATTGCTAAAAACATTGATTGAGGCAAAAATGTGCCCTTTAACTTTTAATGATTTAAATGATTGGCGTCATTACAAGAAAGGTGTTGGTAGAAAATATCCTCAATCACCGAAATTCATCGAGTGGCTACGGTTTGATTTTGATGGTGATGGCAAACCTGATTTTGAAAGATTAGGAATATCTAAACATGAAAGCCTTTATATCTTCAGAATGCTAGCGTCCAAGGAAGACAATCAATTTAAAAATATATTTAAGAATGAACCTCAGATCTTAGGTAGAGTTTTATACCAATTGGTCCAAAGACGAGGATTTAGAGGTAGAGACGAAGAAGAATCTAAAACCATAATGAACGGAGGGGGCGAAAGTGGCGCAAAAGGTGTGAATGAAATTGAGCCATTTATTCGTGAATATGGCACTTTAGGTTCTGCTTTATATTATCTACAAAAAGAAAAAGGTGAACGCATCAGAAAACGATATAATTTACGCAGTCATTATGAACAAGAACTGCAACATATATGTAAAATACACGGACTTGATAAAGAATTATATAAACGATTTTGGAAAGCAATTATATGGCAAAGGCCCTTGCGAAGTCAAAAAGGTTTAATAGGCAGGTGTACTTTTGAGCCGAATAAATCCCGCGCACAGCTTAGTCACCCTTTTTATGAAGAATACCGCGCTCTTGTATTTATAAATAATCTCAAAATTATTGTCCCTGATGGTTATACTTACGAAGAATATATACAGGAAAGAATTTATCCTCTTTTCATAAATTCATTGCGCGACTTTAAGTTGAAGAAAATTTTGGATCGTTTAAGAAAGGATGGAGGAAGAATAGAATCAAAATTCAAAGAAAATACAAAAGTAATATCATGTACCCTGCATTATGAATTCGAAAAGTTGTTTGGTCAAAATTGGAAGGATAATTATGGATGGTCGGAAGCATTAAATAATAAACCAAAAGTAATACCTTATTCTATAGAAGACATCTGGCACGTCCTTGCAACATTTGACAGTAGTGAAAAATTGAAAGAATTTGCAATTAATAAATTGAACTTGGCATCCGAGGAAGCCGAAAGATTTTCTAAAATCCACCTGCAACAAGGCTTTGCAACCTTAAGTTTGGCTGTAATTAAGAAACTCATACCATACTTAAAAAAAGGATTTAAGTACAGTCATGCAGTCTATTTAGGTAATATGCATAAAGTTTTAGGGGCGAAAATTTTAGATGATAAAATGTATACTCATCTATCTGAAATTTTCGATGGAATAGAATTTGAGATTAAACAAGAACGCACTGTTAATGAAGTTGTTTTTAGCCTCATCTCCGACCATCAAAATGCAACAATTCGATGGGGAATGGACCCTGTTTATCAGCTAGATAGCGATGATAAAAAGGACATAGAGAACAAGATCACGCTCATAATTGGCGCAATGTCCTGGAAGGAAAAATCAGAAAGGGAAAAATCCTTGATTTGGGAAGCGGTCTCCAATAAATATCAACATTATTTGCAACAGCACATCAACACACCACTCCATAATATATTTCCAAAGCAACAAAGATTACACGATAAAATATTCAAGAACCTTCAAGATATATATGATTTACCTGATGAAGCAATCAGGAAACTTTGGCATCCTTCGGAACAAGAAGGTTACGCAGCAGCTCCTATAAAAAATGGCATGAAAATTTTAGGTAACCCCCAACCTATAAGCCGAGGCTTTAAAAATCCTATGGCTTTAAAAACGTTACATATGCTTAAAAAATTGATTAACCATTTGCTTGTCGAAGGCAAAATAGATGAAGATACAAGGATTGTCATTGAGATAGCAAGGGAATTGAATGATGGTAATAAACGAAAAGCCATTGAAAGATGGCAAAAAATCAGGGAAAAAGAAAATGAGGAGATATCAAAACGAATCGAGGAAACCATCAAACAGTTTAATCTAAGCATTGATCCTTACGATAAAGAAATTATTGATAAATACAGATTATGGGTAGAACAAAGTGAGAGATGCATCTATACTGGTAAAACAATTAATGCTTCCGATTTGTTCAATGGTTCTCTTTACGATATTGAGCATACTGTCCCTGCCAGTATGAGTTTTGATAATGAATTAAAAAATTTAACTCTTGCGGATGGTTTATACAATAAAACTATAAAAGGTAAAAAATTACCTACAGAATTGCCAAATTATGATGAAGATGCAGTAATAAATGGGTCAACTTATACAGCAATTAAACCACGATTAAAATTTTTGAAAGATAAAGTCGAAGCTCTTGAAGATTTATTGGACGAATGGAAGAAGAAAACATCGGACACCAAAAACATAAAAGATGCGATCATTCAAAGAAGACATATAATTAAAATGGATTTAGATTACTGGAAAAGAAAATTAGAAACTTTCACAATACAAGAGTACAAAGTTGGTTGGCGAAACAGTCAACTGCGTGATACACAAGTGATTACGAAATATGCTTTGCCATACTTAAAAACGGTCTTTAATAAGGTAGATGTTCAAAAAGGATCTGTAACTTCTGCATTCAGAGAAATATATAAAATTCAACCTCGAATGGAGAAGAAGTCAAGAGACAAACATAGTCATCATGCAATTGACGCAGCCGTGTTAACATTAATTCCGCCTTTTCAAATTAGAGATAAAATTTTACTCCGATACAACGAAGAAAAAGACAAAAACCCTTTCAATACTTATCACGAATTGCCGCGGGATTGGAAAAACTTTTCAGCGAATTATATTCTTAACATGGAAGATGAAATGCTTATCAACTTTCAACCTCAATTCCGAACATTAACAGAGACGTACAGGAATGTAAGAAAACGCGGGAAACAACAATATTTAAAACAAAAAGATTTAAATGGTCAATGGCATTTTACATTGAATAATAATGGAAACAAAATTCCTTTGGTAGCTAAGGGGGATAGCATCCGGGGGCAACTACATAAAGAAAGCTTTTTTGGGGCGATTAAATTGAATGGTGAAAAAATACTCATAGAACGTTATCCTATTTCGGCATTTACGAAAATTGAGGATTGCAAAAACATTGTTGATAAAACTGTTAGCAATATTGTACAGGAAGTTTTAAAAGAAAGGATAGCAAATGGTTTAACTTTTGATAAAGCCAAACTTGAACCCATACGTTTTCCAAGTGGGAAGGCAATTATTAAAAAAGTCAGATGTAAAGTTGCGGCTGGTAGAGGTTTTTTGACACCAGAGAAGGCCCTGAAAATTAAAAGTGTGGATTTCCCTTCAAAATATGATTATAAAAATTTCGTGTATGCTCAAAATAAGGAGAACACCCTTTGTTTATTTTATGAAGGGGAAATAGAAAACAAGATTTCTCGTTCGTTCAAAATAATAGGATTATTTGAATTAGCCCAAACAAAAATAAAAAGAATTAAAGAGATTTACGATGAACCATTTTATAATTCAATGGAAGTTAAGAAAGGAAAAATTAATGCAAATATTCCGCTTCGATTCATCATCCAAGTGGGTGCAAAAGTGATATTTTATAAAGAAAAAAGAGAAGAATTAGTTGAAATACCTGAAAAAGAATTATTAAGGCGAGTATTTAGAGTATATAAGTTTAACGAAATGGGTTCACCCTATATTTATTTACAGAATCACTTAGAAGCCCGACCAAATGATCAACTTGGTGATGGAGATACAATATTTGATAATACTCGCTACCAGCATCGCCTGAAACTTAAAGCTGATAAGTTTACAGCGATAATTGAAGGCAAGGATTTTAATGTATTTCCCGACGGAAGTATTTATTTTAATTATTAAAAAATAGCACATAAAAATTAAATAGGAAAATTGAATGCCATCACACACTACTAAAGCATAAGCATAATGTGTAGATAAATAATATATACTTAATAAATTTTCAACCTACATATAAGTATTTTATTTTTCAAGTAGGTATATGTAACACATGGCTGCCGTCGAGGAAGGCAATGGATGAACTAGCATTTTAAAATGCCAGACAGTTTGATTCATTTACTGAAATATTAACCTTATGTCGAGTAATAAAAAAGCTTTCAAAAAATGATTCTTTCGAAGAAATTGAAAACGACAAATTGATTTTTAATGCTTCACAATCATCTGAGGAATTGCTGAAAAATCTTCAATATCTTTCTTTGATGGCTTTTGGAAATTAAAGATGAAAAGGAGCTGGTTGAAACTGACAGTAAAATCAAATTCAATAAACTTACATGAATTGATTAAGAGGGCTTTGAAAAACAAAATATATAAATTATCTTATATGCCTGATTTATAGCTGTATGGTCAAGCGTACCCTTTATTTTGGCAACCCGGCCTATCTCAAAACCAAAACAGAACAATTAATTATTGAAAGACCGGATGTTGATGAATGCAGATCCATACCCATTGAGGATATCGGCCTTCTGATCCTGGACCATATACAGATCACCATTACTGCGGGCTTAATTGCAAAACTGCTGGAGAATAATGTTGCCATTATTACCTGCAACAGCACCCACCACCCTACAGGCCTGATGCTGAACCTGGATGGCAACAGTTTGCAAAGCCAGAAATTCAAGGCACAACTGGAATCCTCTCAACCATTACGCAAGCAGCTCTGGCAACAAACCATTACAGCCAAGATCCTGAACCAGGCAGCATTACTGAAAAAAAACGGAAAAGAAGCGCATTACCTTCTAAACCTGGGCAAACAGGTGAACAGCGGAGACAGTGGCAATTGTGAAGCAAAAGCGGCTTCTTATTATTGGAAAAGGGTATTTAGCGGTATCCCGGAATTCAGGCGTGACCGGTTTGGGTTTCCCCCCAATAATCTGTTGAATTATGGCTATGCCATTTTAAGGGCCCTCATGGCAAGGAGCCTTGTAGGATCAGGATTGCTGCCCACTCTGGGCATCTTTCACAGGAATCAGTATAATGCCTATTGCCTGGCCGATGATATCATGGAGCCCTACCGCCCATTTGTTGACATGATAGTGGGCAACCTTATAACCCAGAAAAAGGAGGCATTTGACTTAACACCCGCTATTAAAAAAGAATTATTAACCATACCGGCAATGGATGTGGTGATAGATAACCAGAAAAGTCCTTTGATGAATGCCATTCAAAGGACTACAGCGAGCCTTTCCAGGTGCTTTGAAGGTGAGATCAGGAAAATCCTCTACCCTTCGCTTGCAGGATAATTATGTACAGCCGCCTAAATGCATACCGAATTATGTGGGTATTAGTACTTTTCGATCTTCCTACCGAAACCAAAAAAGACAGGAAGAACTATGTAGTTTTCCGCAAATTAATTTTGAAGGACGGTTTTCAGATGTTCCAGTTCAGCATGTATATAAGACATTGCAGCAGCAGGGAAAATGCGGAAGTTCATGTAAAAAGAGTAAAGAAACTGCTGCCACCCAAAGGCCATATCGGGGTGATGTGCATTACCGACAAGCAGTTTGGTATGATGGAAATCTTTAATGGCCGGGAGCAGGTAAATGCCCCTGAAACCAGTCAGCAGCTTGAATTATTTTAAAAACAGGATGAAAAAAATGGAAGCGGGCCACCATTTTTTTCATCCTGAAAAACTGCTTAATCCTTTACTGTAGCAACTTTCACCAAATTGCGATGTGAAAGAACTAAGCTAGTAAAAAGTTGAAAGCAAATCACAACATTTGGAGAATCAGTTCGCTTCTCATGCTAGATGTGAAAGAACTAAGCTAGTAAAAAGTTGAAAGCAAATCACAACAACGCAAACGCTTGTCTTATTTCGATGCCTGATGTGAAAGAACTAAGCTAGTAAAAAGTTGAAAGCAAATCACAACAGGAAAGGTAGGTGAGATGTCAACCTCAGAGATGTGAAAGAACTAAGCTAGTAAAAAGTTGAAAGCAAATCACAACCGTAGTTCACATTTTCCAT
>JAEZCV010000002.1 GCA_023429985.1 Bacteroidota bacterium
GGAATGAGAATGACCAGTATTTTCAATCCCGAATCTATAACGGAACTAAGGCTTCCAAACACCATATCCCAACCGCTGAGACTCAGGAAATATTTAAGCCAGGGCATGAAAAAGGCAAGTACCAATACAGCGGCAACGATAATGATCTTGTTTTTGTGGGTGATAGACATGATATGAGGTTTTAATGATGAAATCAGGTAACGGCATAACCTAATTTTCCAGGGCAATAGCAGGATTCTGCTTAAGCATAAGGGGTGGGACCATTTATATTTCATTCCTGAATGAGGATATCAGGGCAGGGAAAATTAAAGGGCGGGTTTCCGCAATAATCGATTCAGGGATATTGTTTGGATAATTCCAGGTGGCAGTACCTGTAATTTGATCTGCAACCGATTAATGTAAAATACAAATTCTTTTTTAAACCATCGGGTTGTAGCGGATTTAGTTTAAGCCTGATGAAAGAGGGTGATTATTTTCTTAATTCAAATGGGAGAGATTATCAGTATTCGGGAGTAAAGAGAATAGTGTCTTCCATTATTTCTATTTCCGTATACTTCTCCATTGACATGCCATTGGAGAAGTAGCCAAATACCTGTGATATTTTTTCCAACCTTTTTCTAAAATTTATTGAATAGGCACCATCTGTTCTTAACCCGGTCATAGGCAGGTTATATTTTTGTTCTTCTCCCGGTTCCAGTTTTATATACTGTCTTGAAATAGTGTCAGAAGGCCTGAAGAATAATGAATCAATTAATGAACTGCTTTTATTCTTTACAATAAAACGTGCCGTTCCGGTATCCTGGCAGGATAAAAGCGAGAAGGCCATGATAAGTAAACAAAATTTCCGAATTGTTGGCATGTCATGAATTATTAATTCAATAGATCTTTTCCTGGAGAAGGTCACAGACTACATCCATTTCATATTCAGTTTTAATTTCAGAACAACTCTCACGCATCAATCTTCGAAATTCATTAGCAGCTGCAGGAAGTTTATCGCCTGATTTTTCCCAGGTATTCTTGTCTGGCCATTGGGCATAACCAATGTATAGTGTATTTCCTACCTTATGAAGCCTGGATCCATAACTCCCTTCAAATTCATATATCAGTTTTGTTAGTTCGGTCCATGCTTTAATAAAATCTTTTGCCTTTGCTTCAATGATTTTGAAAGAATAAACTACCGTGAATTTCCCTTCTGGTTTCATAATTTTTTCCATATTCCCTAAGCTGCTATATTATGTAAAAAGAAAAACGTCAACCTGTTAAATCTAGTGTTTTTGATCCATTTTGTAATAGAAGCGCATGACTTCCATCTTCCATAACGTCAATACCTGCTGTGCAGATAGGCTTCCATTATTACACCTTACCATTAACCTGTCATGAAATGACCTGACGTATTTAGCCCGGAAGTTTCCTTTGGCATCTTTTAGTAAAAAATAAAATCCGGCGTCACCGAATTTCTTTCCGGAAGATTCCAGGACCATTTCACCATTTTCTCCTACTGCCGGCGTCATTAGAACGGTAGCGTTCCCGTTTGGTAGCGGAAAAACTGCTTTTATACATGTCTTTCCTGATGGCAGGGTGCTTATTCCATAAATGCCTGAATAAACAGGTTGTCCACTTGATTTAATTGACCGTAGCCAGAATGTATACTTTACTACATTATTAACGGGATCTGCAAGGGAGATCAGTTCACTGTTCAATTCATCAAAACTTTTAGAGTTTGTTGTGGGAATGTTTAACTGGCGCAATCTGTGGCTGAATAACCTGCTGATCAAAACGCCAAAAAATTTAAATAAAGGATTCCATTTTACCTTAAAGTGAAGCGTGTACCTGGAAGTATTTTCATAAAAGTCGATCACCTGCGCGGAAAGAGTGGAGCGTTCAATTTCTGACAGGTTTAACGAATTGATAGTAGGAATTAAGCCTGTGGTAATTTCTTCCCGTACAATTATAAGATTTTCTTTTGCTGCCAATTCATTTATGAAATTGTCACCAATAAGGCAGGGATTTCCAAATGGTCCTATTAACCAGGAGAATTGTGTGGGATCAATTTTCCGCCCACAAATGATCACCCATTGTTGCGTTAACCAGTCCTGAATTTTTTGCATGGGATAAGCAGACTTCATCGCGCTATTTGATATACGATTTGGGAATATAACCGGATCTTCCATTCCATTCTCCAAATTCCGAAATAGGCTTAAATCTTAGCGTAGTAAATTCAAAATGAAAATCTTTCCTTTCTCTTTCCCGCATAGCGTCTATATGTCTTTTTGGAAGAGGAACCTGGCTATGTCCATGAACCATATCTGTCATTTCTTTTTGCGATTTCCATATAGAAAAAGTGGAAACCGTTCTTGGAAGCCTGATGGAAGCCAAAGATAAAGTTGTTCCGGGGTGGTCGCGAACCAGTTTTTCTACTGGTCGGCCCCAGCGAATGAACCTTGGAACTTCTGGCAGTTTCATGCGCGCCAGCGTAACTGCAACCACAGGAGAATTGTTTTCATCAACTTCCACGAATTTCCCTGGAACTTTAAAATCACTTATCCTTCCCCATTGTCTTTAAGATAAAAAAGAATTCTGTTTGATGGTGGCCGGGACTTTTTACGTTTTCCATTAATAGCAGCAGCAATAGAAAGAACAATCAATAAAACTAAAATGATCCAATCTGACATCAAAGTAAAGATTTTGCTATGACCGCCAACTCAGGCCGCCCAGGGATTAATGAAACTTTAAAAGGCCTGATGAGGATCGAACCTTTGCATTTCAATTGCCCCCCTGCCAGACTTGCGAATTGAGTTCCAGGCCAAATTACTTCAGTCGAATGATATTTATCCCTTATAGGCATATCTTTATTTCTTATATCCCTGCTGCAGGTCGCCGCTTCCGGACACTCACAAGGTGAAAAGGAAAGAATAGGCTGTAGCCGGGATCAATAATTCACTAACCGTAATTTTAATGTATGTCTAAAAAGAACGCAGAACCCAAAAAGAATAAGCCTACCAAAAAGAAAAGCTCCGCACAAAAGAAAGCGGATCCAAAGAAAAAAGCACGCTAAGGTAAAATTTCATGGAGCCCGGTTCAAACGCCGGGCTTATTTTATTGCGAAGACTGGTTTTTATCACCAGGCAAAAAAGCTTAGCCACAAAGAATAGCTTTCTCCAACTTAGCGCCTTCGCGTCTTAGCGGCAAAAACGGATGATGATCTATCGGATATTGAGAATCAGGACACGTAAAATATTCGCGCTCTTTAATAGACCCTATTCCACTATCCCTAATTCAATTTTACTACCTTATAACTTTTCACTTCCCCTGAACCATCCACAAAGCTCACGACATAAGTTCCTGCTGAGAAATGGTTGAATTCATTTATTACAAGACCGCTGATACCCTCTATATTTTTTAAATAGACCAGCCTTCCCTTTGCATCAAATATTTTGCAATACCTCAAATTCATCTGCGCGGTGATGCCCGATACCGTTAAGGCATCTCTCACAGGCACTGGATGTAAAACTAAGGTTGGTGTTACGGCTGGTGGCTGCATTGCATTCTTTACAATTATATTACTTACTGCCGTATTTGTGGTGTAACATCCGCTGCCCGATGCCCTAACTTCATAAACACCTGTATCCTGGAGATTGTGAAAGACCGTTCCTGTTAATTGCGTGCTTACATTGTTCCTGTAAAGCGTGTAGTTCCAGCCGGCTAAGGGATTGGTAACGGTAATGCTGAATGGCAATACGTTACCGGCTGGACTTGCCTCAATATGCACAGTGGGCACTTCCTGAGAAATAAGGTTGACGGTGGTGGTATCGGAATGCACTTGTACCTGCGACATTCCACCACAGGTATTATAATTTCCCGAAACGGTAAGACTCACCTTATCGCCATGCTGTAAAATATTACTGCTGAAAACATTTGAATTGCTGCCAATGCTGTTTCCGTTGACCTTCCATTGATATACCGGCTGCTGAACAGTGGTTGTTGCCGTAAAAACAATTTCACTTCCCGTGCATACAGGCATAGTTGAATGTGTTACGGTAAGTGTTGGCGCTGCAACAGGAGGTAAAACAGAGATTGCTAAATATGAACTGTCCTTGTCTTTTTCAATACACTTCTGACTGCTGGTTACTATAACGCTCACCACATCATTATCATTCAGCGATGCGGTTGTAAAACTCTCACCGATTCCGCTTTGCACGCCATTGATAAACCATTGGTACACCGGATCTGTCCCCCCGTTTTCTGCACTGGCCATAAACGTAGCCTGCTCGCCGGCGCAAAGGGTTGTTGGACCACTCATACTTAGCACAACTGAATCGGGATAATGTTCAAATGCACCTATATCAATGGTTCCATTGAAACGGTGTTTCTGATTCAGATCCACCATCCCTCCCAGCGAAGTATTATATAAGGCATCATTACCCTGGTTAATTCCAGTACTGCATACCAGTGCAAAATTGCCGGCAGCTGAATCTTTAAATATTGGTTCATGCAAAATATTCCCGCCCATATCCATCCCAATATTGCTTAATGATCCACCATCGGCAAAGGTGTTGATGATGGAATTCTGCATGAACAATTTTGTATTGCCCGGCTCCGCATAATTAGTTGAATTGTTGATCAGTTGTTTGGGCACATTGAACGTTCCCCAATGTTTGGTGGAAGGCCAGATGATACTGTTCTGAATGTAAAAATGGGCCACTGCCCCACTGCCAATGGTATTAATGCCTTCATTAAGGATCATGCGCCAGCCGAGTTTTGTAGAGACTTCGTTCTTAAAAAGCGTTGAGTTAATTAAATAAACCGCCGACTTCCTCCCGTTGAATGACTGGTGCGCAATGTTGGTATTCATATTCTGGCAATTGTTGAACAGCACATTGTAGATAAACGTGCTGTCGGTACCGGGTTGCTCCGCCGTAATGGCCACGGTGGTACTTTGCGCGGGATGGTAGTAAGAACTGCTGTTATTGATGCGCGTATTCAGAATATAATTTTTGTTTATCCTTGTCCTGCTGGACATAACTACGGCCGTATTACCATGACCATAAGGAAGTGAAGGATTGGAATAACCGTTACTGTCAATAACACAATTACTCATAAAAAAGCGGCTGCTGTCCGCCATATTGGGAAAATAATAAACAGTATTAGATACATTATTATCGCCGAAATAACAGGAGTCCAGGTCAAGCGAAACCACGCCTTCGGGTATGGTTTGTCCAAGATAAACTGCAGGCGCAAACATGATGATGGCGCCCGTTTGTATTTCAGTATTATTTTTGAATTCGCAGCGGTTCAGACTAATGGAAGCCGCATTATTTATCCTGCTCACGCCATTCAACACCACAACATTACCAATGTTATTATAAAACCTGCAGCTGTCTGCCACAATGGTGCTACGGTTTGCAAAATATTCAGTACCGTGGCGGATGCCGATGGCACCATTATAATTTTCGGTGAAATCACAATTAAAGAAATGAAACATGGCATGACCTGCCATGGGATTTATGAAAGCCGCTGCTTGCGAGTTGTATATTGACTTGTTGTTTTTAAAAATTGAGTTGCGAACGAATACACGGCTTTGTGATGTCTCATACATCTGGCTTTGATTCAGCAAAGCAGTACGACCGTGCGCGTCCCTGATCACGAAACCATCCAGCACCGAACTATCCGCATTATCATAGCGAATCACCACATCGCTGTATTGAGCCGAATCGCTAGGATGAACAGCGCCACTTAAGATCGTATGATTATTTATAAGGTCACGCTGCGCCACTGAAGTTTCCGTTCCTGCGAATCCGCCATAAAGGTCTATGCGCTTGTTCATGATATAAAATGAAGAATCCCGCGAAGTGGCATGCGGTTTATAAGTTCCCGCAGCTATCCAGAAGGTGGTGTTAGCGGGAGCCGACCGGATAGCGACCCTGAGCTGATCTCCATTCAAAGCATTAGCCCAGTTACTACCATCCATATTCCCCGCACCGGCAGGACTAACATGAATAATATTTTGAGCAAATGAACCGGAAACAAATAGAAATGAAAAAATAAAAACTAAGTAAAGTCTGGTTAGCATGGCCAACATAGCAGTTAATAATGGTTGGTTAAAAATAAGGAAATAATGTTAGTGGGGATGAGTTGGGAAGTTTCGTTTTTTAGAAGAGAATCATAGTAGAAAAATTCGCCATTCTTGCGAGAGTACTTCTAAAATATTTTTATGAACCCAACACCTTTGCTACTATTTGGCTTTTGTTGCGTCGCACTCTTGTACTGCAACAATTCTATTCTGCAAATTGCAAATAGCCTAATTGCTTTTCAAAAAGCAACTTCAAACCTGGATTGTTTATATAACCTTCCCCAAAAAATAGGAAAGTTTACAACCAGACTTTTCTTACTTTATTGTCTATCATGAAAAATCAGGATTTACATAACTGAACTATTTAGCGGCTGTGATTTTCGTTCCAGTCCAATAATGTTATTGTATCATCCTTAATAATTATTAATGAAACTTCCCGGTCAGATGCGATCCCATCGAGATCCATATTTACTAAAGTATAATTTCCATATGTTCTTGTGATGGGGTCGTGAGTATATTTTACATTATTCCATAAAGGG
>JAEZCV010000137.1 GCA_023429985.1 Bacteroidota bacterium
GTGCCTGATCTTACAGTGGTTGAAAAGGATAACCAGATGGCAGATTTTATAAAAAAAACCGCTGCTGCACTTGGCCTTACACAGTTAAAACTGGTAAAGTCAGATGTATTCAGGTACATCAATCAATGCACAGAGAAATTTGATTTTATTTTTGCAGGACCTCCTTATGCCCTTCAGAATATAGATGATCTGCCAAAACTGATCTTCGAAAAAGAATTGCTGACCGATGAGGGCTGGTTCATTCTTGAACATACACCACGTAATCATTATGAAAATTTTCCTTACTTCAGGTCTGCCCGGAATTATGGTACCACCATATTTTCAATCTTTATAAATTCTAAAGCGTCGCATGACTAAAAAAGAAGTGAGACAGTTGTTCAAAAAGAAAAGAGGCGAGATCACTGCCGGCGAAAGATTAAAATGGGATGATCTTTTGCTCATTCAATTTCAAACTATAGAACTTCCTTATTTAAATTATGTTTTCAGCTTTTATCCTATTGAGGAATATAATGAGATCAATAGTTTCATCCTAACAGAATATCTGGGTTTCCGGAATCCCGGCCTGGAAATATGTTATCCAAGGACCAACCCCGGAACAAATACCATGGAGGCGGTTATCTGCAAACCGGATAGTATTTTCGAGATCAATAATTATAATATTCCCGAACCTATAGATAATACAATAGCAGAACCGGCAGACCTGGATATGGTTCTTCTTCCTATGCTTGGCTTCGACCTTAATGGTTATCGTGTTGGTTATGGCAAAGGCTATTACGACCGTTACCTTAAAAACTGCAGGGAAGATTGTTTAAAGATCGGGCTTTCCTATTTTGAGCCCGTTGACAGGATAGAAGACGCCAATGAATTTGATGTACCTTTAGACCTTTGTATCACACCGCAACGGATCTATGTTTTCTAATTGGTTTTTGAAGTCATTCCGCATTCTGCTCATCCCTTTCTCTTTTCTTTACCTGTTTATTATATGGGTGCGTAATAAACTGTATGACAAAGGCTATATAAAATCATCTTCTTTCAATTTACCTATAATTTGTGTAGGCAATTTATCGGTAGGAGGAACGGGCAAAACGCCCATGGTAGTGTATTTAGTGGAAAATCTGAAAGAAAGATTCAAACTGGCTACATTGTCGAGAGGGTATAAAAGAAAAACCAAAGGCTATGCCCTGGCAAATGAAGAAACCACTGCCATAGATATTGGTGATGAACCCATGTTGTTTTACAGGAAATTCCCGGATGTTCCGGTAGCAGTGGGGGAGCAAAGGCTGGAAGCCATTCCTCAGTTGTTGCACGACAAACCTGCAACACAGGCAATTATACTGGATGATGCATTTCAACATCGTGCAATTAGGGCAGGGTTAAATATTGTTCTTACCGATTACAGTAATTTATATACGCGTGATTTTTATCTGCCCACAGGCGATTTGCGCGACCTGAAATCTTCTATCAGCAGGGCTGAAATTGTTGTTGTAACCAAATGTCCACCTTCGCTTTCAGAAATTGAAAAACAAATGGTTGAAAGGGAATTAGACCTTGATAAGCATCAGCAGCTCTATTTTTCAGCTATTTCCTACGGCACGCCCTACCATATAACGCTGGGAAATGAAATGCCATTGAAAGAAGAAGCAGAAGTTTTACTCATTACCGGTATAGCGAATCCAAAACCATTGAAGATACTGCTTGAGGAGCAGGTGGATACATATTACATGATGCATTTCAGCGATCATCATATATTTACTATAGACGACTGGAAGGAAATTCGTAAAAAATTTGCTGAACTGGAAGGACCGAAAAAGATCATTCTCACTACCGAGAAAGATGCAACACGCCTTGCTAAGTTTGGCAGCCAGATGAATGGCATGCCTTTTTATGTTATTCCAATCGAACAAAAATTTCTATTTAACCAGGAAACAAACTTCCTGGGATCAGTAGCTACTTTCATATCAAACTTTAAACAACCTGTATAGGGTATGGGAAGAAAAAACGCGAAGAAGACCGGCAAGAAAAAGCTAAAAGATCCCAATGAATACACCGGCAAAATTGAGATCACCCGCTCGGGGATGGGTTTTGTGGTGGTTGACGGGCTTGAAACGGATATATTGGTGCGCCCCAATGATTTTAATACCGCACTGCATGGCGATACAGTAAAAGTCAGGGTAGATCCCGAACGCGCCGGAAAGCGAATACAGGGAACCGTTATTTCAGTTGTTGAACGCAAGCAAATGGAATTTGTGGGAAGGCTTGAAATGAGCAAGGGCTTTGCTTTTTGTGTGATAGAAGGCGATAAGAGAATGCCCGACATTTTTATTCCCCAACATGCTTTTAATAATGCCAACGATAACGACAGGGTAGTGGTAAGAATTAAAGAATGGGAAGCCGACAGTAAAAAAAGACCGGTAGGTGAAGTGATCAATGTTCTGGATGCTGAAGACAGTAATGATGTTGCCATGAAAGAAATTCTTCTGGAAAATGGATTTCCCATTGAATTTCCTGATGATGTAATGGAAGAAACACTGCGTATTCCGGATGCCATTCCCGCCGAAGAAATAAAAAAACGCCGCGATTTTCGTGAAATATTAACCATAACAATTGATCCTGTTGACGCAAAAGATTTTGATGATGCTATTTCATTCAGGGTTTTAAAGAATGGCAATTTTGAAATTGGAGTTCATATTGCTGATGTAAGTTATTATGTGCAGCCGGGAACCAAATTAGATGAAACTGCTTATGGCAAAGCCACTTCAGTTTACCTTCCGGATAGGGTGAATCCAATGTTGCCGGAGCATATCTCCAATGTTTTATGCTCATTAAGACCAAAAGAGGATAAGCTTACTTTTTCTGCAGTTTTCCAAATGACACCCAAAGGACAGGTAAAGCAATACTGGCTGGGAAGAACCGTCATTCATTCCGATCATCGCTTTACTTATGAAGAAGTACAGGAGATAATTGAAAAAGAAGATGGTTTATAC
>JAEZCV010000181.1 GCA_023429985.1 Bacteroidota bacterium
TTCTTGCTGTTTAAAATTTTCTCTTCCACCTTTTTTCTTGGAAAAAAAAGGTGGAGCCAAAAATTCAAGCGCAATCAATGCGAACCAGTCTGATTAAGCAGGGTTGCATCCGTATGATTGCGCAGGAGAAACAGTCTGATTTTTTAAAACAGATGCAATATCTCTCCAATCTTCTTGCTCACGAGGCATTACACGCTGTATTGCTCCTTCTTAGGTACAATCATTCATTAGAGAACAACCAGGAGCAATAAGGCGCTCCTCAAACACTCCGCTATGCAGAGAAATGATCAGAATTAAAGACTATAAACTGTGTCGCCGCGACTCGCGACCTTCTTAGTGCTTCGCCGAAGGCGTAACAGTGGTTCCAACCTCTGCATGCTAAATATTAAAAGTCTTTATAACAATTGAAGATTGCAATTTTAACCGGACAGCAGTGATTCACCATTCACCATTCACCATTCACTATTCACCACAACCCATTATCTTCGCACCGCCTATAAAACTTCATTATGCTACCTAAGTACAAAAGAATATTACTCAAGCTGTCCGGGGAATCACTAATGGGCGATAAAAGCTTTGGCTTTGATACTGCCGTGCTCAGCCAGTATGCTAAGGATATCAAATCAATTGTTGACCTGGGCGTACAAGTAGCCATTGTAATTGGAGGTGGCAATATTTACCGGGGTATGAATGAAGCCGAAACAGGTATTGAACGTGCACATGGCGATTACATGGGTATGCTGGCTACCGTAATTAATGGAATGGCTTTACAGGCTGCCCTGGAGAAAATGGGCGTGTATACCCGGCTTCAAAGCGCCATTAAAATGGAGCAGATCGCTGAACCATATATCCGCCGACGTGCTATCAGGCACGTGGAAAAAGGAAGAGTGGTGATCTTTGGTGCCGGCACTGGTAATCCTTATTTCACCACAGATACGTCCGGTTCCTTAAGAGCTATCGAAATTAAAGCCGACGTAATTATGAAGGGTACCAGGGTGGATGGTATCTACTCCGCCGACCCTGAAAAGGATCCCAAAGCCACCAAGTACAGCAAAATAACATTCCAGGAGTGCATATCTAATAAATTGAACGTCATGGATATGACGGCATTTACCCTTTGTATGGAGAACAGTCTGCCCATAGTTGTCTTTGATATGAACAAGCCCGGCAACCTGAAAAAGGTAGTTACCGGCGACAAAGTTGGCACTTTGGTTACGGCATAAAATAGTTGTTTCCTTTAGGGTTTTCCATGAAAAATCATTAGCTTGTCATCGAAAACTTACTGAACTGACTGCATGCTCCAGATTAATCTCAGCATAATTGAACTTGCTGTATTATTTACCGGTGCCCTCGTATTAGGACTTACAATTCATTTTTACATTGTAAACAGGAGGTCGCTTAGACAGGCATTGGAAGAAACCAATGCCGATTATCGTCGCTCACGCACATTTCCTCCTGCTCCACTTCGTAGTTTTAAAAAACAAGAACCTGCACCCGCAAAAAAATTAAAGAGTGTACCTGAGCCTGTACTTGTTTCAAAAATGAAAAAATTTGAGCGGGAAGAAACAGTGGAAATGCTGAAAGAAACCATCATGCAGCAACAAAAGATCATGAATGGTATATTAAAGAAAGTGGAAGACATAGAAGATGGTGGAAAAGCTGAATTGAAAAAAGCAAACAATGAATTGCTGGAAGAAATATCAGATCTGGAAGCAAGACTTGAAAAGAAACAGCAGGCACTTGATGAAGCCATGCACCAGGCAATTATGGGTGAAAGAATGAAGGACAGGATTGAAGAAGTTTACAAGGAGTTTGAGGTGCTGCAAAATAAAATGGCCACACTTGAAACCCAGGCTTCAAAAGCCAATAATCTTGCGATTGAACTTGAAGATACCCGCGAAGCTTATGAGCAGGTGCATACCGATCTGCAGCGTAAAACCGAAAAGCTGGAAGAAATGTTCCTGGAGAACCAGCGCTTGCAGCAACAGGTAAATGAACTGGAAGATAAACTGGCAGATGCAAATCTTCAAAGACAACAATTACATAAAAAAACTGCCTTCCTGCAGGAACTGAATTCCGACCTTCAATCGGTTTCCGATACAAATAAAAAATTGAATACAGAATTAAGAAGAGTAAGTGAACTCGAAAGCATGCTGGATATGATTGCAGAAGAAAGAGATTACCTCCTTCGCAAACAGCAAAAGAAGTAAACTAACTTTGCTGCTATGAAATCTTCCATTGCAGCACTACGAAACGAATATGCAACCCAGGTTTTACTGGAATCCGATCTGGCTCCCGACCCCATCAGCCAGTTCTCCAAATGGTGGCAACAGGTTGTAGAAACCGAAATTTACGAAGCCAATGCCATGACACTGGCTACTTCCTCCAGCGATGGACTTCCCTCCGCAAGAATAGTTTTATTAAAAGGTTTTGATGAAAATGGTTTTGTTTTCTTCACCAATTACAATAGTTATAAGGCTATGCAACTGGAAGAAAATCCAAAAGCATGTCTTGTTTTCTTTTGGAAAGAACTCGAAAGACAGGTGAGAATTGTTGGACTGGTGAAAAGAGTAAACGAAAAAGACAGCGATGATTATTTCTTATCACGCCCGGTTGGAAGTCGCATTGGCGCCTGGACATCACCTCAAAGCCGGGTAATTGAAAACAGGAACTGGCTGGATAATCAATACCTGCAGGTGGCAGAACAATTCAAAGAAAAGGAAATAGAAAGACCTGAATTCTGGGGTGGTTATGTTGTACAACCGGTTATTGTTGAATTCTGGCAGGGAAGACCCAGCCGCTTGCACGACAGGATACAATATAGTCTGGATGAAAATGGAAGGTGGAAGATAGAGCGACTGGCTCCATAAAACCGAACAGGAAATTGAATTTCCTGTTCCGGTTATCAGCTGCTTTTTTTGGCAGGCTGGTTATTAGTTGTCTTTTTCTCGGTTGCAGGCCTTGTTTTACCAAATGAACCTTTGAAAATTTTTCCTTTCTTGGTTTTTTTATCTCCTCTACCCATGGTTGTTTTTTTATTAATGCAAATGTCGTGAAAAATTAATTGCTTTTATAATGAAAAAGCCCTGTGTATGGGCTTGTAAGCAAACACAGGGCTTGTAATGTTTTTCTCATTAGAGTTTGCCGGACAATTCTTTACCTGCTTTGAAACGCGCAACTTTCCTGGCTTTAATTTTAATTACTTCACCAGTTTGTGGGTTACGGCCGTTACGGGCAGCACGCTTGGATACAGAAAAAGTTCCAAAACCAACAAGGGTAACTTTACCACCACCTTTTAAAGTTTTAGTTACTGCTTCTACAAAAGAATCTAAAGCAGCATTGGCCTGTGTTTTGGTTACGCCTGCATCATCAGCAATTTTGTTAATCAATTCAGCTTTGTTCATAGTTATTTTTTTAAATGAGTTTGTTGAGAACAAATTTAGATGCTTTTTGATAGCAACAAAATAATTTTCATCAACACTGCCTGTTGTCGTGTTGGCTGAAATGCTGAATTGGCAAGGGTTTTAGCCGTTTTATTTTTTACTGCAATTCAAACAATCAAAATTAATTCTTCTGAAACCCGCTACAGTAAAGGGTTTTGTGCGATGCTGTTAAAATGCAGGTCTGGCAAGAATTTCAGCGGAATATAAAATTTTTTGAGGCGTTTCAAAATATAAAATATTTATTTCTGCACATCTATTTCACAACTAGCATCACGCTCCTGAATGCAATGAATCGATCACCCCATTTATCAAAACTTTTCTTTCTCATTCCTTCTGCATGTATTTCTATATACCTGTTGTAATCCGCTTTTGATTCAGCATAATATTGAACTGCATATGTAGGCCCTTCGCTATCATCAGTTTCTAATAATTGAACCACTTTGAAATCAAAAAAACATTTAGTAGATAATACTTCAGGTATATGTTCATCCAGGAGCCATTCCAGCCACTTTTCTGCTATGTAGCCGTCTACCTTTATGGTAACGTTATAAATTATATTCATCATTAAAATTAATGCGGAAATTCAATTTCAAGGTAAACAGGGCAATGATCGCTGTGTTTTACATCCGGAAAAATATCGGCATCTTTCAAATAAGGCTTTAAATTTTCTGTTACACTTATATAATCTATTCTCCAGCCCTTATTATTTAACCGAACTGTCGGAAACCTTTGGCTCCACCAGGTATACCTGTGGGGTTCAGGATGAAACTCCCTGAAACTGTCGATCCAGCCATTATTAAAGAACTTATCCATCCATGCTCTTTCTTCCGGCAAAAACCCTGTAGTGTTCTTATTGCCTGCCGGGTTATGTATATCAATTTCCTTATGTGCAATATTATAATCACCACAAAGAATGATGTAGGGAAATTCTTTGCGAAGTTCCTGTACATAATCGAAGAATTCATCCAGCCACTGGTATTTATATACCTGCCGTTCCGCTCCTGAAGTGCCTGAAGGAAAATAAGCGTTAATAAGCTTTAATTTACCAAAATCCAGCTGCAACACCCTTCCTTCATCATCACTCACCTGGTGGCCCGTTCCACATTTTACCTTGTCAGGAGCGATCTTTGAAAAAACCGTAACACCACTGTATCCTTTTTTCTGCGCACAAAACCAATGGTCGTAATATCCATGTTCTTTAAAAATCGCAGGATCAACATCGCTTTGTTGCGCTTTGTTTTCCTGTATGCAAATAATATCGGCAGGATGAGTTTGTAACCAGTCACTAAATCCTTTCTTCATAGCTGCCCTAATTCCATTTACATTGTAACTTATGATCTTCATGCATCAAATTTATGGAGGTTGATTGTGCTGGAAAATTACTAAATGATAAACCCACAGGTTTCCTTTAATTTTATTCACATCATATGGAACAGGAAAAAATCAAACCCAAGAAACAACCCGCCGAACCTATTATTCCCAGGAAAGAACATGTTTACCTGGAAGGTCCCAAAAGCAGGACCTATGAATTAAAATTTGCCTGGAAAGTATTTCGTGAGTTGATCTCATCTATTCGCTCGCTGCATTTTGTTGGGCCCTGCATTACGGTTTTCGGCTCCGCGCGTTATAAAAGTGATCATAAATATTATCAATGTGCCGAGGAATTTGGAAAACGCATTGCTCAAATGGGTTTCACCACCATGACGGGTGGTGGTCCCGGCATCATGGAAGCAGCCAATAAAGGGGCTTATGAAAATAATGGTATGTCGGTGGGATGTAATATTCGTCTTCCTTTTGAACAGGCGCATAATAAATACATGCATAAATGGATGACGTTTGAATATTTCTTTACCAGGAAAACCATCCTTATCAAATATTCCTATGCCTTCATCATCATGCCCGGAGGATTTGGCACCATGGATGAATTATTTGAAACACTTACCCTTATTCAAACTAAAACCATTCACGGCTTTCCAATTGTTTTATTTGGAAAGGATTTTTATAAGGAACTGATAGAAATGATGCAGGTAATGCTGGAAGAAGGTACCATTGCCAAAGAAGATCTCGACCTTGTTTTAATTACCGACGATGTAAGCGAAGCTATGGATCACATTGCAAAATATATAACCTCGAATTATAAAATTAAACCCAGGAAAAAACTCTGGTGGTTGTTTGAAAAAAGATAAATCATCATGAAGCAACTTTTTCTCCTTGCTATGAGCCTTAATTTTTTTAACTCCCATGCACAAAACCTGGAAATGGAATCTCCGGACGGGAAATCAAAACTCCAAATTGTTTTTACCGATGCAGGGCAACTCTTGTATTCAATTCAGTTCAAAGAAAATATTATTATTCTGCCCTCATCACTTGGAATGGTTTTTAAAG
>JAEZCV010000190.1 GCA_023429985.1 Bacteroidota bacterium
CTGGTGGGTCACTTTGCGGTGAATAAAGTGGGTCACTTTGGAGTGAATAAGGTGGGTCACTTTGCGGTGAACAAGGTGGTCTCATTTGACGGGATTTTGCAGTAAAGGAATTGAGGTCAAAGCAATCAATAGTGTAACGGGAGATAAATTGATTTATCCGAAGAACACTCCTAAAAAATATATTGCCATTGGCGGAAACAGGTTGTCCCGTGGATTTACTCTTGAAGGACTTAGCATAAACTACTTTGTCCGTTCAACTGATTATTCTGATGCTCTTCTTCAAATGGGAAGATGGTTTGGTTACAGACCGGGGTATCTTGACTGTTGTAAACTTTTCATCACTCGTGATTCAATGGAGAAGTACGATTTGGTAACACGAACGATTGAGGAATTGGAAATTGAATTTAGAAAAATGGAAGAGAAAAACAGAACACCTGCCAACTTTATTCTTCGTGTGAAAAAACATCCAGGTGCTTTGAAAATTACAAGACCAACCATTCTGCGTGATACACTTGAAGTTAATTGGTCGTATCAGGATTCACTTGAACAATCTACAAACTTTGACATTCATAAGAAAAAGATTGAAGCTGTATGGGAACAGTTCAGGAAAAATATTGTAGGCAGACACAAGTTTGAAGTCAAAAAGAAGGAAGACAATAAAACTAATGCAGGATTTCTCGTAGCACAAACTGATATTACAGGTATATTGGAAATTCTCAGACAGGAAAACAATTTTGGCGGCGATACATGCGACAGCATGATAAAATTCATTGAGAAGTGCCAGGCAGATAACAAACTTAGAAATTGGACAATCGCAATTAAAACAACAGGAAGGGCAAAAGAAAATGAAGGCAAGGGTTTATTGAAGAAGCAAGAATCTGGATTGCCGGTTGATATTACAATGACTGTAAGAAGAGGTCCTGGTACAGACGAAGGAGTAAAGTATTTCAGGGAAAAATTTATTCAGTCGAAAATTTTTGGTGCGTCTGGTAAATCAGCCAATCTTATTTCAGCAGGGCTTGACATGGCGATTCTTTTGACCGATGCACAAATTAAATCAGCAGAGAAAGAATTTGTTGACAACAGAAAAAATTATTACAAGGAAAAATATCCTGAATGGTCGGAAGCACAAGTCAAGAAAAAAGCTGAGGAAGTAAATATTCCTGAACGAGTTTATCGTGAGAAAATGACAGACCATGAAGGACTTCTCGTAATCTACATTTTAGATTCCTATTACGTTTTTCTTCAGGAACAAGGTAGAGAAGATGCTCAATTGAAAACTATTATTGAAAGCGAAGGAATTGATTTGAATATTCCGTTAATTGGTTATGCAATAGGTTTTCCACCAATTGAACCTGACCCGGGAGGGGTTTATGTTCATGGAAATTATGGATTTGAAGAAGATGACGAAATAGAATTTAATGAAGCAGATTCTGAATTGCCGGATGATGCAAACGAAATATAATTATGACAAATATCGAACTGAAACAAAAGTGGTCAGGGCTTTCAGAGAATCCTGTTACAAGTGGTTTTCGGTCACTAAGAATTTCTGCTGACTGTATCTGCGAACTTTATCTCGGTGTGAGCAGCGAAGGCAAGAGATGCCTAATACTTGCGTTACCTGAGAGCAAGCGTTTAGATTTCAAAGGAGTTCAAAAAGAAAATTTATCTATTGAATATTTCGGGGAGAAAAATCTAATCGCTCTGCAATTGACCGACATTGATTTCAGTGACCTTTTTGATGACTTGGTTCTTTCTCTCTATCACGGAATAAAAAACATCAGTCAAGTTGATGAATATTCAAGTCATTTCATAGAGGCGTTTTACAGATGGAGTGATTTTTTTGAAGACAAGAAATCAGATTTGCTTTCTGAGGATGCAATAAAAGGAATAATGGGTGAATTGTTGGTTCTGAAATTACTTGTCACTTCACCAGACCGGTCCGAAATTAATTTCCTCTTGAAAGCATGGACTGGACTTT
Organism: Bacteroidota bacterium; assembly: GCA_023429985.1. Classification (GTDB taxonomy): domain Bacteria; phylum Bacteroidota; class Bacteroidia; order Chitinophagales; family Chitinophagaceae; genus Flavisolibacter. The sequence goes on from JAEZCV010000190.1 coordinate 1,982, forward strand.
ATGATAAAGGAAACGACTTCGAATTGGAACTTAAAAATCTTGAAGTAAAAACAAAATCACCTTCAGGAATTGATGTGAAGATTTCAAGTGAATTTCAATTAGAAGTTTCACCAGGCAAAGGATTGGAATTATATGTTGTTTCTCTGCAAAGCGATTTTACTGTTGGTATTCACATCAGAGATTTGATTTTAGAAATAAAAAAACTGGTTCAGGAATCTTCCGGCGACAACACAATCTTGTGGAAAGCCCTAAGCCAAAAAAATATCACGGCTAAAAATATGAATCAGTATGACAGATACAGATTTCAACCCATCAATTGGATTTCTTACAACTGTGCAGATGAAAATTTCCCGAAATTAAGCAGGTCGAATATTCCGGAGGAAGTAAGTGCTTTGAAATACATTTTGAGAACAAACCTATTAACATCATTCATTATCGGACAAAGCAATTTTTAGCATGAAAATTCAGGAATTTCTTAATTACAGAAAGGAATTACTCGATAGTTCAAAAGACGACGAGGGATTTGTTCAGCAAACACAGTTGCTGAGTCAGATTCTTCCGTTAATGGTTGATGCAAAATTGCTTGATTCCGAGGACTGGAATGATTCTTACTATTTGAATCCTGCCGAGAACTTTAAAGTAAACGGTTATACGGTTAACGAATCATCAGAAAGATTGCAATTATTTATCGTGGATGAAACAAGTATTGACCTTACTGCTTCGGAAAAAGATTTACAAATCTCAACTAAAAGTTACTACGACAATCAATTTAAAAGGGTAACCAGGTTTTTGAATAAAGCAATCAAAGGATATTTAAATGACGAAGTTCAGGATGCAGACCCAATCAGACCACTGCTCTCTCAACTCTCATCAGCAACCGGAGCAGAGCAATTTGATGTAATTGAAATATTCCTGGTCAGCGCCTCAGCAACTACTGAAACCCGTGGCACATTGCCACAACCCAAGAGAATCGAATTTGAGGATGAAAATATCTCAGTATCATTTACAAGAAACAGAGAACGAGTAAAGAAAGATTTGCTCATCATTAAAAAATTAGTTGACCTGAATTTCTTATATGATGTGTTGATTTCTCAGGGAAACAGAGAAGCCCTTATAATTGATTTTGAAAACCTGTTTGATTATAAGATAGAAGTGATTAAAGCGGCGGATGAAGAAAACTTTGAATCCTATCTCTGTGTCCTACCAGCTAATATTCTCTCTGACCTTTACAAAAGATATAGTTCAAGGTTGCTTGAAAAAAAATGTGCGGTCATTTCTTCAATTCAAAGGAGCAAACAAGGGCATAAGAGAAACGATTAGAATAAGCCCTGAAAAGTTTATCGCTTTCAACAACGGAATAACAATTACTTCAACTGCAAAAGACCTTGAAGCAAAAAATGGAAAATTATTCATAAAGTCATTGACAGATTTTCAGATTGTAAATGGCGGACAGACAACCGCCAGTATCTACTTTACCCAAAAGGATGGTTTTCCAATTGACAAAGTGAAAGTAATGGCTAAGATTAACGTTGCCCGTGATGTGACTGAAGAAGGATTGGATTCTTTGATTTCCGATATAAGCAGATATTCAAATTCGCAAACTAAAGTTTCAAATGTTGACCTGAGTTCAAGAAGTCCGCAACTGAATAAACTCAAAGCTCTTTCCGATAGCATCGTTACACCATCAGGTAGAAAATGGTTCTTTGAAAAATCAAGAGGGGAATTTAATACCAAACTAAGAATTGCGGGTTCAAACAAAGCAAGAATTGAAAAAGAATATCCAAAGAACTATCGTTTCACGAAGGAGCAATTAGGAAAGTATTTTACTGCATGGGGAGACCAGCCGTATGTTGTGAAAAAAGGTGGTGAAAAAGTTTTTAGATATTTTTTGGAAGAAATCACTGGAGAGTTGCGTGGCAAGAAAGCAATTAATGTAAATCGGGATTTTTACGAAGAGTTAATTTCCAAAATTATTTTGTTTACTCAGCTTGAAAAAATTTACGGTCAGGGAAAAAATTCTATGGGACAAATAAGGTCAGCAGTTGTTCCCTATGCTATCTCGGTAATCTACATTTATACTGATGGTGCTAAAGCGGGAAAGCAATTCGACCTTTCTAAAATTTGGAAGAAGGAAAAACTTGAAGACGACTTGGTTACATTTTTCACTGAACTAATGGAGTTGATGAATGGCTTGATAAAAAACTATTCCGAGAGCGATGACTATGGCGAGTATGCAAAAAATAAGAAACTGTGGGAAGATATTTCAACTTCTAAGGAAATTGAAAAGTTCATGACTTCAAAAATTGCTCAACAGATTCTAAGCAAATATTCTATTCCTGTTAGAGAGAAAAAAAATGGAGGAACAGCCGAGGTCGATTTTGAAAGAATACAGATGAACATTGAAGTTCTTTCAAAAGGGGTTGAATTTTATAATCAGCTCAGAAAGAAATATGATGGATTTTCCAAGCTCCAGGAGAAGAAAATGGATACTATTATTTCTTCAATAATAAAGTTGGAAGATTTAAGCGAAGACTATTTGCGATTTGAAAGCAACCTGATGAATGAGATACGGAAAAATAGTCCTGAAATATTTGACCAAATAAATACCCCATACAATTATCAGATTGAAAGCACCTTGAAGCTTATTATTCTGAAATACAACCAAGCGATTGAAAACGGGTTTGAGTTGACTGATTTTTTTAAGTCAATTGAACAAAAGACTTCTGCTGTCAATAACAAGTATTCATCGGTTTTTAACAAGATAGCAGTTGAACTTGAAAAAGGAGTTGCTCCGTCAGTTAAAGACATTCAATTGGCATCAAACTATTTTAACAAAGAGACAGCACCAGCAAAAGAAACTCCCAGCGGTGCAGTTCCTAAAATCAATCTGAGTGTTTTGAGGCAAATGGTAGAGTGGGATTCAAGAATGAAAATTTTGTCCAATGGAGAAAGGCAGTATATGGCAGACTTGGCCTATGAACTCAAATCTCTTAACCAATTTCATAAGACAAATGCTGAAAAACATTTGAAGACATTAATGAAAGCCGGATTTAGTTGCCAATAGTAGAATTATTGCTTGATTATTTTCAGTTAATTTTTAGGATGGGCTTAAATATTACTATTTTATTAATATTAACTTGAAAATCAACATTTTAAATTCAAATATTTGCCTGTATTTATCTAAACTGTCCGTTATTTGATTTCAAATATTTGCCAGTAAATGTCCATAACTGTCCCTAATTTGATTTCTGTTTAGTAACTTTACACCCTTATAAAGAGCAAACAGGATTAAGACAGTGCCAAAAGACTTCATTATAGAGCAATTAAAACAACGGTTTGCCGGGCAATCATATATTACCCGTGAGGAGCTATTAGACTTTTACAGGTCATTTGAGCCTGATTTAAAGGAGTCTACTTTTACCTGGCGAATCTATTCACTAAAAGAAAAGAACCTGCTCAAATCTGTCAGAAAAGGCGTTTATACCCTTTCTGTAAAGCCACAGTTTCATCCTCAGGTAGAACCAAGGTTAAAGGATATTGCCGGTAAAATAAGCAAACAGTTTCCCGCCGCCCGTTATTGTGTGTGGAGTACCCGTTGGCTGAATGAGTGGATGATACACCAGCCGGGCAGGTTTTTATTGCTGGTTGAGGCAGAAGCATCAGCATCCGAATCTGTCTTTTATTTTCTAAAGGATGGAAATTTCAAAAATGTATTCTTCGAGCCGGATGATAACCTGCTGGAGAGATACGTTTATGAGCAAACAGAATCCATTATTGTAAAAACATTGGTAACAAAAGCACCGGTAAAAAAAGAGAAAAAAATAGCCATTCCAGCACCAGAGAAAATATTAGTTGACTTATTTGTAGAAAAAAAAATATTTGCTCCCTTTCAGGGTAGTGAATTAGTGCATATTTATAACAACCTGTATAAACAGTATGCTTTAAATATTACAAAGTTGCTGGCTTATGCCAAACGCAGAACCAAAGAACAGGAACTGCTTGATTTTATAACAAAAAATACCTTACTCACAGAGTTATTAAGCTAATGATTTTACCGGCCTCATATACCCCAGACTGGATAAAGGAGAAAAGAAAAACTTATCCTAAGAGTGACCCTACTATTATGGAGAAGGCTATTTATGCACTTACATTGGTGGAACAGTTAGCTCAAACCGACCTATCATTTACATTCAAAGGCGGCACAAGTCTGTTGTTGATTTTGCCTGAACCTAAAAGATTCTCAATAGATGTGGATATTGTAACAACTGAAAGCAGGGAAAGGGTTGAGGCTACCTTAACGGCAATTTGTACAAAGGGAATCTTTACAAAATTTGAATTGGATGAATTTAGAAGCTATAAACCAGGCATACCCAAAGCTCATTATCTGCTTACATTCTTTTCACAATGGGATAATAAAGAAAAAGTGATTATGTTGGATGTATTGTATGAAGAACATGGCTATCCTGCACTTGTAAAAGCACCAATTGTAAACGAATGGATTCAAACAGATGAAAATTTATTAACTGTACAAATACCTTCAGCAGATTCTATTACAGGAGATAAGCTAACAGCTTTTGCACCCAATACCGTCGGTATTCGTTTTCGGGTTGAACATGCCGATGGTGGAATAACAGAAAAGCAAATGGAGGTAATGAAACAGCTATTCGACCTGGGTATTTTGTTTGACAGGGTTAATAACCTCAATCATTTCAAACAGTCATTTGAAAAAACAGCTCAAAAGGAAATAGCATACAGGTCAGAACAAAATATTACAACCGAAGGAATATTGAATGATGTTATTAATACTTCTTTAATGATTGGTTCTTTGGGTAAGTTTTTCGACCCTAAAGAAGAGTATAAGCATATTGCAACAGGTTTAACACAATTGAAATCTTACATCTATCAGGGTGCATTCCGTAGTGATGAAGCTGTATTGGCATCTGCCAAAGCATCTTATCTGGCTGCAATGACTTTATCGGGGTATGAAGGAGAAATACAACGCTGGCAGGACGGAGATGATATTTTAAAATACATGATAAAGCCAATTGAATACCAGTTCCTCAATAAACGAAGAAATATACCCGGTGGTCCATTGTTTTATTGGCATCAAACGCTAAGTTTATTGGGTAAAATATAATCTCAAAACTTTGATAGCTACATGATTTGCTGCCGAGTTATAGTTTAAAATCTTTTTGTTACCGTATACCTTTCCAGGGCTTCCGCCGGATATATTCTGAAGCCATTTGCTCGACTTCTGCATGTGTTGAAATTCGGTTCTGCGTTAGCCAATCATCTAACTCACTTCGCTTAAAGAACAGCTTTTTACCTTGTTTGAAGTGTGGGATATTTCTTTCAGAAGTTTTTTTGTAGATAGCCGATTTGGACAGGCTGACATATTCAGCAGCCTAATTCAGATTTAATACTTCAGTAATTGTAACTGTACCGTTATCATTTTTCATTACGGTTTTTAGCAGGTTCTCAATAGTGTTGAGTTTGTCCATGATTAGTTCAAATGGATTTTCCATAACAAAAAGTTTAGTGTGAAATAATAACCGCATCCCATCTCACAGACCCCACGCTGCAAGGTAAAGCGGTGTTCCTCATGCCTATTCGGCAAACAGATGCGCCAAACCATTGCAGCATTGCCAATAAAGCTGACAATGAAACTTGTGTGGTATTGGCAAAGCTGACAATGCCCTTCGGGTGCTTCGCTACGCTTCGCAGTTTGTCACACTGCTTGCAGCTCATACGGCATTCGTCACGGCAGCTTCTGTGTCCTTCATGCCACCTCATTCATTTCGTCCTTTGTTCCGCTCCATTACACAACGTTCGCAGCCCGACCATTTGCTACAAGGCATGGCATCCCTTAGCCACTCACGATGCCACTACACAAAGGGAATGCACATACCTTTTCGCTAAGCCACCGCTACAATACTCACTGGGTTCCATTCCGCTACACTACGTCCTACATTCATTTCGGTAACCTTCAGTCCACCCGCTGCCAATAATTTTGCTCGCCTTGCGTACCACTGTCTGCGTTACGGGGCTGCACTGTCACCAACCCTTGCTCATGCACTGCCTGACCACAAAGGCTAAGAAGTGCATGTCACGTTCCGCCCCTTCACTGTGTGTCCATCGTTCCCTACGGTCACTTTACTGTCCACCCCAGCCAGTGGTGCTCGCAGCCACTTCCATTCGTTCCTCATTCCAGTGGCTTTGACGGCTCGCTACGCTGCCATGCTACAGCTCCTGTTACTCCCAGGGGCGGCTAACGCTTCTTTTTGCCGCAGGCGCTTTTACCTTTTTGCCGACGCACAGAAGACAACTATCTACATTTGAGAAAAAACAAGATGGCTCATTTAGCATCGATGGATGAAATCTTTAGGCGGCTTCGGGAACCAGATACCTATAAAGAATGGACGAAAACAAGGATAATTAAAATTACATTGGGCAATTCTGTTATTCGGGTATTTGTGAAGACGACAAAAGCTGCACTGATTGAATGCTTATTGAATTTGCCAGTAGAAGAGGTTACAGCTATAGAAAGCCAGCAAGAATACGATGAATGGCATTTAGCGCAAGTCAATGTTGTTTATGAATGTCTGTGCCGTAAAAGGGGGAACATTGGTCGCTTAGGACATACAGGTTTATTATTTGGTCATGCTACTAAAATCTTCAACATTTTCATAGGACATTTAATTTTCTACAGTCCTTATTTTAAAAGCAGCGAGATAAGACAAGTAAAAATGTTCTTGCATGTGCCCTTAGATAAAAAGGTTTTTGACGCATTAAAAGCCTGTTCTATTTCAAATGTTCCACCTTCTATAAAGAAAGTAACAGAAACATCTTATTACAACTTACAGGAAGTAATCAGGAATGCTGCACTTCCATGCCGCCTACCGCCATTATACTTTGATGAATATGGATGGGCATTCGATAAAGATGAATAACAGAATACAAATAAAAAAAGTGCAGCAAGTTAGGCGGCTAACACAAAAGCTGTTCTATTGCCTGCAAAGAAATTCCGCCATAAACACAAAACCCACCGCACCAAGCCTTCATTTATTGCGTTGCTTCTTTGCAGGCAGCTACGCCGCCTGATGATGATGCTTTCTTTTTTTCTCTTTTTTCTTTTAAAAATATTTATAAGGGGAAATCTGAATTGCTGAAGCCTGATACATACTTAAAGTTTCTGCACACCAATTCTGACCGATAGACATACCTGCCAAGCCTACCGAAGTTTTAACTTTGATCCCCAAATTAACAAAAGCCGCTTCTAAAGTGGCCTTTGTCGTTCGAGAAGTCCCCTTCAGTTCCCTTTTAAAGAAATTCAGAAATTTAAGACGTAAGTTCTCTTTTTGAGAACATTGGAAGTATATTTGCTACATACATGAAGGTTCATCTTATCAAAAGGCAAACCATTGAAGATTTTGTAAAAGTAAACGTTCAGAGCAAGAGATCCTTTGAAGATTGGTTAGAAAGAGTAAAGCCATGCTAATTGGAAATTGCCTGCAGATATGCAAGCCACCTTTGGCTGCGCTGATTTGTTGGGTGATAGTTCTAATAGGATAGTCTTTAATATTGGAGGGAATAACTACAGAATGATTTGTAAATATGTTTTTGGAGAAAAGCAAGTGCATTTATTTGTATGCTGGATTGGTACTCATGCCGCCTATGACAAGTTATGCAATAAAAAAGAACAGTACGCAGTAAACATCTATTAATTATGGAAACACTTAAATATAAAGTCATTAAATCAAAAACTCAGTACAATCTATATTGTAAGGAGCTGGAAAATCTGCTGGAAAGAGGTGGAAAAGGAGTGCAGGATGAGATTGATCTACTGACCTTATTAATTGAGAAATGGGATAATGAGCATAATACATTTGAAGAGATAGATCCAATACGTCTGCTCACTTCCTTGATGGAAGAACATGAAATGAAACCAAAAGACCTGGTAGATCTTTTAGGAATAAGTAAGGGTTACGTTTCTGAAATTTTGCATTATAAGAAAGGATTGTCAAAAGAGGTCATTCGAAAGCTAGCAGATTATTTTAAAGTTTCTCAGGAAGCTTTTAACCGACCTTATAAATTAAAAGTGGCTGAGAACTCTCGATTCAAAAACGCTAGTGTAATGAACACAAAGAAGAAATTAATCCATGCTTAGCCTGCTTATAAAACCACTGTTGCTTTCAAATCTTCAACTAAAACAATAAAGCTGTCCCTGATAGCCCCCAAGCCTACCGAAGTTTTAACTTTGGTGGGTTTTTTTTATTAACCTATCGGAAAGACAGATATCAATCATGCTTTGGCGTTTTATGTAAATTGGGAAAATTCTTTATTGCTTTTTTGTTAATTATCATTTCGTTGCAGTCTTGCCGGAGTGGAAATAAAAATATTTCAGGGCCGGGCATTAACTAAAACATATTTAAAGACTCCATATATTCCGAAAGTAAGGGTGAAACACCCCACAGCAGTAATATTTTTGATTCAGAATTTTTCATACCCGACAAGGATTCGGTAAACGAACTGCTCAAAAGGCTTGATTCAATTTGGCGGCTGGAACAAACCGCTGCTCATAATGACCCACAAGTGTTAGTAAAAAACAGGCAGTTTAATCTTTTTATGCTGCAAACCTTTTTCAATAATTCATTCCATACCGAACGCAATAATTGCAGGGAAATAGATTGCATGCTGTAGGCAGAGATTATTAAATCAAAACAGGTTTTATTTCTTTACCTCGATGGAGTGCTTGTTGACAGTTTCCTTGTTTCGACAGGTGTGAAGGGACGCGAAACGCCCGATTTCAGTATGAGTCCAACCGGACCTGTCTTCACCCACTACACATCTAAAAAATTTCCCGGTGGAGATTTCCAGGGATTAGGAAATATGCCTTATGCCGTTTTTGTTAAAGGTGGCTATGCTATACATGGCACCACTCCAGGCAATTTTGCAAGACTGGGGCATCCGGCTTCACATGGCTGTATCCGCCTTCACCCTGAAAACGCAAAAGTTTTTTATGAGCTGGTAGTCAGAGTCGGACTTCGCAATACCTGGGTGACCGTAAAAGACAATTAATTCAATTAATCGAATTCAAAATACAACCCCGGTTTTGCAACTTTGATTTCTTCATATTCCCTGGATCTAACCTGGTATATTATCAACTTTCCTGCATAACTGCTTTTGAGAAAGCTTTCATTTATTTTTACTTAAATAAACCAGCCCAACTAAATTGAACTTAATGAAAATTATAAAAAATATATTCAAACTAAAATCCGGCAAGGCAAACAAAACACCGGTGCGTGATCTTTACCCCGATATTAAAGAAGAAGAATTCTGGGATCTGTATTTTTTGTGCGAGTCGTTTACAATGACCTCGGTTGAAAGATTGTATGCTCTTTATCAATCTGTGGTTTATATAACCAAAAATAACATTCCGGGCGATTTTATTGAATGTGGTGTTTGGAAGGGCGGCAGCTCCATGCTTGTGGCAAAATATTTCGCCATCCACAACATCCATAACAGGAAGATCATTTTATATGATACTTATGAAGGCATGTCGGAGCCTACAGAGTTTGACAGGGATTTTGCTGGCCAAAGCGCCCGGGAGCAACTGGCTTCCACTAAAAAAGCTGAAGATCATTCTGTATGGGCTTATTCCTCACTGGAATCGGTTAAGAAAAATTTTCAATCCACCGGCTACCCTGTGAACAGCATAGATTTCATAAAAGGAAAAGTGGAAGATACTATTCCATCTAATCTGCCTTCAGGTGAAATTGCTTTATTAAGGCTGGATACTGACTGGTACGAATCCACACTTCATGAACTGGAGCATTTATATCCAAAACTGGTAAAAAATGGAGTTTTGATTATTGATGATTATGGCTACTGGGAAGGCTGTAGAAAAGCAGTTGATGAATATTTTGAAAAAGAACAACAACATCCGTTGATCCATCGTATTGATTCCACCGGAAGGATCCTTATTAAAGTTGGTTAAATTCTTCACGGCATCAACTTTGCTGTGGCTTATTCTTTATGTCGAAAAATTTTATTCAACAGCTTTCCACTTCATCCGACCCCTCTTTACATGCTCTTGTTGTGGGTGCAACGGGTGCTACCGGGAAAGACCTGATAGACCTTCTTATAAAAGATGAGGATTTTTATCGCATTGATATTTTTGTAAGACGTGATCCCGCCATTTCACATCCCAAATTAAAGATTCATATAATTGATTTCGACAAACCTGAATTCTGGAAACATTTGGTGACCGGCGATGTTTTGTTCTCTGCATTGGGAACAACACTTAAAGCCGCCGGCAGTAAAGACGCGCAATGGAAAGTAGATTTTGATTACCAGTTCAATTTTGCAAAAGCAGCCAAAGAAAATGGATTAAAGAATTATGTTTTAGTATCTGCAGCCAATGCTTCAACTGACTCAGGTTTTTTTTATGCTAAAATGAAAGGCAAGCTTGAAGAAGCTGTTACAGCTTTAAAGTTTCCAAAACTTTCCATATTCAAACCACCATTGCTGGCGCGAAAGAACAGCGAAAGAACAATGGAAGTATTTGCCCTTAAAGCCATTAAGCTTTTTAATAAAATGGGAATGCTTCTATCACAAAAACCATTAGACACAAGAATACTTGCGCAGGCAATGATCAATGCAGCAAAAACTTCAACAGCTGGAATTACGATTTTTGAAGGAAAGAAAATTTGGAATTGCGCCCTTGGAGAAAAATTATGATTTTACCGGGTAGCCTTTATCTATCCAGTCAACCTTCATATTCTTTGGTATGTTCAGCAAAAAATAATTCGTAAACTTTTTTTCTTTCAATACATCAATGGCGGGCCGCACGTTTGGACAATGTTCAAAAGGACAACAACCACAATAGATCACAATCTTTGATGAAGCAGAAAGTGTTTTCAAATAATTCTTAAGTTTAACCAAACCTTCATCGGTATTTACCATTCCGATATTTACAGAATGAGGAATGGTGGCTCCAGGACCAATAGATATGATAACAGGAAGGTCTTTATTTGAATTTATTTGCTCAGCAAGAACGGATGGTTCAACCAGCTGGTCTTTCGTCCAGTTAACAGGATTTTGCGCAGATGCCATGTTCCCACAAACGATCAGAAACAGGACTATAAAGTATTTTATAGATTTCATGAGGCAAAGATAATGAAATGGTGAATGGTCAATGGTGAATCATTGTCAATGCCTGCCTGCCGGCAGGCAGGCTCACCACCCACATCTCACTTTTCCCCTTCCTTCGCCCTTACCAGGGCCAGCTCACTAAGGTCTATCTGCATGGGCAGAAGGCCAATTTTGACCACCGCTCTTTTTCCACGAATTTCGAGAACCTCTCCTACCTGCAAATTCTTTTTCATTTTAACTTTGTCACCGATTTTAATTTCCCCTTTGATTTCTTCATACCTGGAATCTATCTGCTTCTGCTTTTTGCTCACTACTTTTTGTTCATTCTTTTTAAACAGTAACCCGGCCATTTCCTTTATCACCTTATTCTTATCCTCGCTCTTCTTCCATTCAATGATCATCTGCCGGAGCTTTCGCTCCATATCCTTCAGGTAAACAAGTCTTTCTTCGGTGATCTTGTTGTGCTGCTTCAATAATTCCACCTGCTGATTGTGTTTTTCTTTATTTAACACCTGCTGCAATTCCTTTTTAAGTTTCTCATTTTCCTTTACCAGCAAATGCAATTCCTTTTCTTTCTCCTGAACTTTCTGCAGGTCCTGTTCTGTTCTGTTCAACAATTTATCAAGGCGGAAATGCTCTTCATCCACCATTCCTCTTGCTTTTTGTATCAGTTTTTTATCCAAACCAATTCTTTCGGCAATAGAAAAAGTATATGAGCTTCCAGGTTTGCCAATTACAAGTTTGTACAGCGGCAATAAATTCTTTTCATCAAATGCCATAGCACCATTTATAATGCCAGGTGTTTTATTGGCCATCACTTTTAAATTAAGGTAGTGGGTGGTAACAATACCAACAGCATGTTTTCTTGCCAGTTCTTCCATGATCACTTCTGCAAATGCGCCACCAAGATTGGGATCACTTCCACTTCCCAGTTCATCAATAAAAAACAAGGTGCGGCCATTTGCATTTTCCATGAAGTATTTCATGCTGAGCAAATGCGAACTGTAAGTGCTGAGTTCAAATTCTATACTTTGAGTATCGCCTATATGAATCAGAAGTTGCTTAAAAATTCCAAACTGCGATGATGGATGTACAGGCACCAGCAAACCACTTTGCACCATCATTTGAAGCAAACCCACAGTTTTCATCGTCACTGTTTTTCCTCCTGCATTAGGACCGGAAATAACCAGGATCCTGTTTTTTTCGTCCAGCTTAATATCAACAGGTATAGTAGGTTTGGATGATTTTTTATTGTATAAAAACAATAAGGGGTGATAAGCCTTTACCAGGTGCACCAAAGCTTTTTCTGTAAGCACAGGATATTCACCACCAAGATCAATGGCAAAAGCAGCTTTTGCGCGTATAAAGTCATACTCACCAACAATTGAATGATAAACCGAAAGAAGTGAAACATAGGACGAAAGATTTTTAGTGAGCTCTTTCAAAATCCGGTACACTTCTTTTCTTTCATCAGTTTCGAATTCGTGAATAGAATTATTAAGTTCAATGGTTTCTTCCGGTTCAATAAAACTAGTTCTCCTGCTCTCGCTTTCACCATGCAATATGCCTTTTACCATTCTTTTTTGTTCGGCAAAAACTGCCACTACCCTTCTGCCATTCATAAAGCTTTCTTCAATGTCGGCCAGGTATCCCTGCTTGTTTAATTTGGAAATAATGCGATCGAAAGCTTTTCGCAATTCATTTCTTTTCCTGTATAATCCCATTCTTATAGAGGAAAGTTCTTCACTGGCAGTATCCTTCACATTCCCGGTTTCATCTATAACATGATTGATCAGTTGCAGTATTGCCTTTTCATAATAAGTTCCCGAAACCAGGTCGGCAAGTGCAGGATAAGCCTCTTTTCTTTCGGAATCAAACCAGCGGAAAATACTTTCCATGCTCACCAGCAGCTTACGAAAAGAAACCAGCTGTTCACCTGACAGAACCGCTCCGTCTATGGCAACCAGTTTTAATTCTTTTGATAAATTAAGAATATAGTCGTTAGGAAAATATATTGCGTTTTGAAGGAGTTGCAGGTATTCGTGCGACTGCTTTAGTTCTTTATCAATAAAATCTTTACGGGTGTGAATTCTTAATTCAGATGCTCTCTGTCGAGCATATTCAAAACGGCATTTATCATGTAAAAGTGTTTTGATCTTATTGAACTCCAACTGAACACTGGCCGAACCCGGATATAATTTCATCTCGCCTTTAAAAAGTTTTGGCAAAGGTAAGACCCGCAAACATTCCAGCTCAGCCTTAAATTATTACGATTCCAGGGAATAAAAATTGCAAGAGGAAATATCCTGAATTGGCAAAATTTTCTTTAAAACTTTCACCATGAAAAAATATATCATCCTCGCCTTGCTCTGCTTTAGCGCCTTGCCGGCTTTAGCATGTATCACCTGCAACAAAGAAATAAGGGAAGGAATCTGGAACAGCAGTTTTTATCCGAATTTATTAACCATGCTTTCCGGTTTTATTGTGCTGGCCATAATCGTTATTATTTTAAGTGCCGTAGCCTCAAAGCGTCATATAAAAAGGCGTGACAATAATCAGGGTATTGATTATCCTTCCCCGGTTCCGCTTACAACAGCGTCAATGGTCCTGGGAATTGGCCTGGGAGGTTTTGCCGATGGTATAATTTTACACCAGCTACTTCAATGGCATGAAATGCTTTCAAATAAAATTCCTGCCACCAATTATGTTGGGAAAAGTATCAATATGTTCTGGGATGGTGTTTTTCATTTCTTCTGTCTTGCAGTTGTTGTAACCGGGGTTATTTTATTATGGAGGCTTATGAAAAGAAAGGATGTGCATCATTCCGGAAAATTATTAAGCGGAGGACTGCTTCTGGGATGGGGCGTTTTTAATATTGTGGAAGGTATCATCGACCACCATTTATTAAAACTGCATAATATTCTGGAGTTATCGCCAAACCATGATACAGGCAATTTTATATTCCTGGGGATTTCAGTATTATTGATCCTATCCGGTTATGCTTTGGTGAAAAGTGTAAATAAAAAAGAACACAGGCCCAATCATCAACAAATCACCTGATAATTCATGGTTTCATATAATAATTTACAGGGAAGCGTTCAACCTTCTGTTAAAACTTTTATCTTGGCTTTTCCTTATCTAACCAATAACGGAAATTTGTCCCTTTGGTTTGTCTATGATAAAAGCAGCATTATTATTGTCCATCGTTGGTTCTTGCACAATGCTTGCGTGCAATACCGAAAAAAGTTATAAAGGCATGAGTGCCTCCTTGATCAATTCTTTTGAAATGACAGATACAGCCACATTTGCTACCGGATGCTTCTGGTGTACAGAAGCTATTTTTGAACAACTGAATGGTGTTTTAACTGCCACTTCGGGATATGCAGGGGGGCAGGCACCTAACCCAACTTACAAAGAAGTTTCTTCTGGCCAGTCGGGCTATGCCGAATGCGTTCAACTGATTTATGAACCTGAAAAGATCAGCTATGATGAATTGCTGGAAGTTTTTTTCCAGGTACATGATCCTACCAGTTTAAACCGCCAGGGCGCCGACGTGGGAACGCAATACAGGAGTGCTATTTTTTATAATAACGAGGACCAGAAATCCCGTGCCGAATACTATATAACAGAACTTGATAAAAGTGGCGCTTACGATAAAAAGATCGTAACAGAAGTTAGCCTGCTTCAAAAATTTTATCCGGCAGAAGATTATCACCAGGAATACTACGAAAACAATAAAAACACCAATCCTTATTGTTCTGTGGTAATTCGTCCTAAACTGGAAAAATTCGAAAAAGTCTTTGCCAATAAACTTAAAAGAAACAATTAATGTATATTGTTGGGACTAGCTCAACAACTGCGTATGAAAAACCTACTGGCTTTTATAGTAATTGTATTTTCTTTTAATAACAGCTTTGCCCAAAAAGATACTGTATCCATCTCTATTCTTAGCCAGGGAACCAATACTTCCCTGAGAGGACTTTGCGTGGTGAACGACCAGGTAATCTGGGTAAGTGGCAGCAATGGTACCATTGGCAGATCAAATAATGGCGGCAAGGATTTTAAATGGATGATAGTAAAAGGGTTTGAAAAAACCGACTTCCGCGATATTGAGGCTTTTGATGCTTCCACAGCAATAATAATGGGCGTTGGTGAACCGGGATATATTTTAAGAACTATTGATGGAGGTGAATCGTGGACGGTGGTGTTTGAGAAAAAGACCAGGGGCATTTTTCTGGATGCCATGGAATTCTGGAACAGGCAGGCAGGAATTGTAATGGGCGATCCTATTGATGGTAAATTTTTTATTGCACGCACATTTGATAATGGCAAAACCTGGAAGGAGATTCCGGATGTATATAAACCGGTTGCCGATAGCGGCGAGGCCAGCTTTGCTGCAAGCGGTACCAATATAAGGGCCCTGGACAACGATGAGGCCATATTTATATCAGGTGGATCCACTTCCCATGTTTATATCAGGGATCAGAAAATTCAATTGCCGCTTACACAGGGTTCTTCCTCCACCGGTGCTTATTCCATTGCTGTATGGGACAGGTATAAGCTTAACGGAGGTAAAAAAATGGTGGTTGTTGGGGGTGACTATACCCGTGACACTGCCAGACAAAATATTAGTGCTTATAGCACCGACCGGGGCAAAACATGGCAACTATCCAAAACTCCACCGGGTGGTTACAGGAGTTGCGTTGAATTTCTTGCAGAAAAACACCTCATCACTTGCGGACCTAACGGTGTTGATTATACGCAGGATGGCGGCGAGAACTGGAAATCCATTTCCAAAGAGGGATTTAATGTAGTGCGCATAGCACGATATGGATCTGCGGTATTTCTTGCAGGTGCCAATGGAAAGATTGGAAAGCTTGAACTGCCGCAGCGCGGTGGAAAAATAAGAACCAAGTTCTGATATTATCCTGATCCCATTTTCTTTTTCAATTCTTCCAGCTTCGACAGAAAGTTGTCCTTGCTTTCGTCCTGTGAAGATGTTTTTACCGATTGAATTTTCCTGGCAGGTTGCTTTTCAGTTTTCATATCCTTCATAGATAATGCAATTCTTTTCCTGGCAACATCTACCTCTGTAACGGTAACCTTTACTTTCTGGTTTAGTTTCACAACTTCATTAGGATCTGAAATATAGCGGTTGGCCATTTGAGATACATGCACCAGGCCATCCTGTTTTACACCTATATCAACAAAAGCACCAAAATTGGTGATGTTGGTAATGATACCCGGCAAAACCAT
Organism: Bacteroidota bacterium; assembly: GCA_023429985.1. Classification (GTDB taxonomy): domain Bacteria; phylum Bacteroidota; class Bacteroidia; order Chitinophagales; family Chitinophagaceae; genus Flavisolibacter. The sequence goes on from JAEZCV010000190.1 coordinate 18,392, forward strand.
TCCTGTTTTTAAATCTCCGATGGATGTAACGGTATCGTCGAAACGGAATTCTTCAATGGGTGCGCGAGGATCACGCCCAGGCTTTTCCAGTTCTTTTAAAATATCTTCAATAGTAAAAGAACCTGCCTTTTCGCTGATGTATTTTTTTCGATCGATCTTTTTCCTGAGTTCCGCATTTTTGATAAGATCTTCCAGCGTAGACTGCATATCTTTTGCCATGGCCTCAACTAAAGGATAGCTTTCAGGATGTACCGATGAATTATCAAGCAGATTTGCAGCATTTGGAATACGTAAAAACCCGGCACACTGCTCAAATGATTTGGGACCCATCATGGGAACTTTTAAAAGTTCCTGCCTGCTTTTAAAAGCTCCATTCTGGTTTCGGTAGTTTACAATATTCTGTGCGAGCGTAGCACTGATTCCCGAAACATATTGCAAGAGATGCCTCGATGCAGTGTTTACATCAACACCTACAAAATTCACGGCACTTTCCACTACCCTGTCCAGCGCCTGCTTTAATTTGGTTTGATTCACATCATGCTGGTATTGTCCAACACCAATTGATTTTGGATCAATCTTTACCAGTTCACTCAAAGGATCAAGCAATCTTCTTCCGATACTCACCGCACCACGTACTGTAACATCATGATCGGGGAATTCTTCCCTTGCCACTTCTGAAGCTGAATAAATGGAAGCGCCACTTTCATTCACCTGGAAAATACTTACCGGTTTTCCAAAGTCAATACTTCTAACCAATTGTTCCGTTTCCCTTCCTGCAGTTCCGTTTCCAACTCCAATGGCTTCAATATTAAACTGGTCAACCAGTTTTTTTATAATAGCAATACTTTCCTGCCATGCATTTTGTGGTGGGTGAGGAAATATTGTTGAATTATGAACCAGTTTCCCCTGCGCATCTATGCAAACCAGTTTACATCCTGTACGGAAACCTGGATCTAAAGCCAGAACATTTTTTGCTCCCAGTGGAGATGCCAGTAATAGCTGCCTGAGGTTTTCAGAAAATACAGAAATAGCTTCTTCATCTGCCTTACCCTTGCTCAGTAACCTGAATTCATTTTCAATGGAAGATTTCAACAACCTGTTATAGGCATCCTCAATAGATTTTTTCACTTCAGCAGTCGAATTGCTGGAAGCTTTAATAAAAATTTCTTCGAGCGATTCAATGGCCATAGTTTTTTCTATACTGATATCCATCATTAAAAAACCTTCTTTTTCACCCCTGCGAATGGCAAGCAGGCGATGTGATGGACAGTTATTCAATGGTTCGCTGAATTCGAAATAATCACGGTATTTCTGTGCGTCGGCTTCTTCTTTTTTTGTTGTTAAAACTTTTGATGAAACAATGGCATGTTCATTAAACAGTTGCCTTGTTTTAGCCCGGGCTTGTTCGTTCTCGCTGATCCATTCTGCCATGATATCCCTTGCACCCTGTAAAGCTTCTTTGCTGTCTTTTACCTGATCATTTATATACTTCGCCGACTCAGATTCAACATTTATTTCCTTTTGTTCCCATAAAATTTTGGCGAGTGGTTCAAGCCCTTTTTCTATTGCCTGGGAAGCGCGGGTTTTTCTTTTGGGTTTGAAGGGAAGGTAAATATCCTCCAGTTCCGTTGCATTATAACAGTTTTCGATCCTGGTTTTCAGCTCGGGTGAGAGTTTGCCCTGTTCTTCAATGGTTTTTAAAACCGTTTCTTTTCTTTTATCAAGTTCCTTAAAATAAGTAAGTTCTTCCACCACATTTGCAATAACCACCTCGTCGAGGTTGCCGGTTACTTCTTTGCGGTAACGGGCCATGAAGGGAATAGTGGCACCTTCGGCCTGCATTTGTTCAATACTCATTACCTGTTTGGGCAACAGATTTAATTTTTGAGCAATAAGACCTGTGAATTTCTGTTCCATAGCTGGATTTTAAGGGATGCAAATCTAAAGGCTGGCGAATAATAATAGATTTGATTTTTAAAACTATTGTTAGTATGCCATCATGGTTCAGCAAGGGGTTAAAAATTCAATTTAGTTTTAGGATTTGAACTTATTTCAACAGAGTTTAGTAAATTCCACCTTTCTAAATTCTCATCCTTAATTTAAAACGATTGCACATGATCAAAGTAGTTGCCATTGCCATAGCAACCAGCTTTTTAATTACCTCCTGCAGAGCCGTTGCACAACCCAAAACCGCACAACAATCAACGGCTTCAAGTCCTGCGGGCAGAAGCAGTTCTTCCAACGCGGGCCCAAAACCTTATAATGAAGTAATTACTTCGAAAGCAGTCACGCAGCGCGGATTGTTTACCATTCACCGGGTTGATGATAAATTTTATTTTGAAATTCCAGATTCATTACTCAACCGGGAAATTCTTACTGTTAACCGCATTTCAAAAGCACCCGCAGGATCCCGGGCGGGATTTTTAGGTTATGCCGGCGACCAGATCGCCGATAACGTGATCTCGTTCGAGCGCGGTCCCAACAACAGGATTTTCCTGCGTACCCTTTCTTATTCCGAAAGAGGCAGTGATTCTGCAGGCATGTACCAGTCGGTAAGAAATTCAAACCTCCAGCCTATCAATGCTTCATTCGACATCAAAGCCTATTCCAATGATTCAATAGCAAGAGCAAAAGGATCGGTGATTGAGGTTACCGATTACCTGATGGGTGATAATGAAATCTTGTTTTTTGATCCCAGGTTTAAAAGAATACTTGGATTAACTACCTATCAAAAAGACAACAGTTATATACTTGATGTAAAATCTTTCCCGGGAAATATCGAGATCAGAACTGTTAAAACCTATATGCGCACGCCTCCCGCGCAACCGGGCAGGCCGGCAACACCCGGACAGCCAGGTTCCCCAACAACTTTTGAGTTGAACAGCTCCATGGTTCTACTTCCAGCGGTTCCAATGAAACCAAGATATTTCGACCCACGTATTGGGTATTTTGCAACTTCTTATACCGATTTTGATGCCAATCCGCAGGGTGTAGAAAGGATAAGAATGATCACCAGGTGGAGACTGGAACCCAAGCCCGGAGATGAAGCAAAATATATGCGGGGAGAACTGGTTGAACCCAAAAAGCAGATCGTTTATTATATTGATCCGGCCACGCCACAAAAATGGATTCCCTATTTAATGGCCGGCGTGGAGGATTGGAACGTAGCTTTTGAAAGAGCAGGATGGAAAAATGCCATCACTGCAAAGCTGGCACCTACCAACGATCCTTCGTGGAGCCTGGAAGGTGCAGGTCATTCGGCAATTGTTTACAAGCCATCTGATATTCCCAATGCAAGCGGACCACATGTACACGATCCACGTACAGGTGAAATATTAGAATCGCACATCAACTGGTACCATAATGTAATGAACCTGGTGAGGGACTGGTATTTCATTCAAACGGCTGCTGTTGATCCAAGGGCAAGAAGTTTGCGTTTTCCTGATTCATTAATGGGAAAACTGATCCAGTTTGTTTCAGCACATGAAGTGGGACATACATTAGGATTACGTCACAACTTTGGTTCGTCTTCAACTATACCGGTTGAAAATTTAAGAAATAAATCATGGGTGGAACAACATGGTCATACGCCTTCCATTATGGATTATGCCCGATTCAATTATGTTGCTCAGCCGGAAGATAATATTGGCGAACTGGGATTATTTCCAAGAATTGGCGAATACGATAAATGGGCTATTGAATGGGGTTACCGCTGGCTTCCTAATGCCGCTACGCCTGAAGAGGAAATTCCTATTCTTAACAGGATGACGATTGAAAAATTAAAAGACAAACGTTACTGGTTTGGAACAGAAATAGATCCCGATGATCCAAGAGCACAGAATGAAGACCTTGGCGACAATTCAATTCTTGCAAGTTCTTATGGAATAAAAAACCTGCAACGAATAATAAAGCAACTGCCGGAGTGGACCAAAGAATCCAACAAAGATTATTCAGGTTTAAATGATATGTACAGGCAACTGGTATCGCAGTTCAACAGGTATATGGGACATGTTGCAAAAAATATCGGTGGAATTTATACAACGCCTAAAATGGTTGAGCAGGCAGGTGTTGTGGTTGAATTTACTCCAGAAGCGCGTCAAAAGCAGGCCATGCAGTTTTTGCAGGAGCAGCTGTTTAATACACCTACCTGGTTAATAGATACTGATATTCCCGATTACACAGGAAGCAATTCTTTAACTACGGTGGCTACTATTCAGAATAATATTCTTAATCGTTTGATCAGTCATAATACACTGAACAAGCTTACCAGGTTTGAAGCTGAAGGAACCAATCCTTATACAGCTTATGAAATGCTTACCGACCTGAGAAGAGGAATATGGAGTGAATTGAGAACACGCAAAGCAATTGATGTTTACAGGAGAAATTTACAGAAGTCTTTTGTGGAAAGTCTCAAAAAAGTAATTGCACCCCCACCTTCCAACAGCATTCAATTAACACCTGTTGGCATGACGCCTTCAACAGCGATGAATATGACCACGGATGCGGTTTCGCTTGCCAAAGCCCAGTTAAGAACACTCGCAGCAGAGATCAGGGCTGCATTGCCCTTATACAAGGACATGAATAGCCGTGCGCATTTGCAGGATATAGTTGACAGGATTGAGGCCGCACTGAAGCCTGGTGGTGAATAGTGAATGGTGAATAGTGAGTGGTGAGTGGTGAATAAAAATCTTAAATTTTTTTTCCCTTACTTATAAAATAATGCGACCCCTTTCAGGGTCGTTTTTTTTGCAAACATTTTTCTATAAACATGAGAACCTTTCGGGTTCTTTAAATGAATAGACAAAGGTCGATTATCTACAATTGCGGAATGGTTGAGCACTCACTATTCACTATTCACTATCACTACTAGCCGTTCTTCTTCGCCCACGCATCCTTTAAAGTAACCGTACGGTTAAATACCAGGCGGTGATATGTGTCTTTAGTATCGAGCGTGAAATAACCTTTACGCAGGAACTGGTAACGCTCGTTCATTTTTGCATTAGCCAGTGCCGGTTCGGCGTAAACAGTTGCAATTTTGTTTAAGGAATCGGGGTTGAGAAAATCTTTAAAATCACCTTCCTCACCGGAAGGATCTTCTACTTTAAACAGGCGATCATATAATCGAACTTCAGCGGTAATGGCATTGGTAACTTCCACCCAGTGCAATGTACCTTTTACATTAATACCCGAAGTATCTTCACCACTTTTACTTTCAGGAATATAACTGCAGTGCAATTCTGTAATGTTTCCTTCAGCATCCTTTATTACTTCGTCGCATTTAATGATGTAGGCAAACTTTAAACGCACCATTCCACCTGGAAATAATCTAAAATATTTTTTTGGGGGATTCTCCATAAAATCATCTCTTTCTATATACAATTCCCTTCCAAAAGGAATTTCTCTAACCTCGCTGGATGGATCTTCCGGATTATCTTCTCCTTTCAGCATTTCAACTTCCTTTGTATAATTAGTGATCACCACTTTTACAGGATCAAATACCACCATGCGGCGCAAAGCAATCTTGTTTAAATGTTCTCTTACACAAAATTCAAGCAGTCCAATATCAATAAGATTTTCTCTTTTTGCCACTCCTATCCTGTCGCAGAATTCACGTATGGCTTCCGGAGTATAACCCCTTCGGCGCATACCGCTTAATGTGGGCATACGGGGATCGTCCCAACCCTCCACATGATTTTCCTTAACCAGTTGAAGTAATTTTCGCTTACTCATTACCGTGTAATTCAAATTCAAACGGGCAAACTCATACTGTCTGGAAGGAAATATTTCAAGGTTTTCAATAAACCAGTTATACAGTTCGCGGTGAGGTACAAATTCAAGCGTACAAATGGAATGGGTAACCTTTTCAATGCTGTCGCTTTGCCCATGTGCGAAATCATACATGGGATAGATCGGCCATTTATTACCTGTACGGTGATGTGCTGCATGTTTGATCCTGTACATAATAGGATCGCGCATATGCATGTTCATATGCTTCATATCTATCTTGGCACGCAACACTTTTGAGCCGTCGGGAAAGTTTCCTGCACGCATTTCGGTAAACAATGCGAGGTTCTCCTCGATGGAACGGTTGCGGTAAGGACTGTCCCTTCCGGGTTCTGTCGGCGTTCCTTTTAACGATGCAATTTCTTCGGGCGAAGAATCATCAACATAAGCAAGTCCTTTTTTTATAAGAGAAACAGCAAAATCATAAAGTTTATCGAAATAGTCGGAGGCATACAATTCATGCTTCCATTCAAATCCCAGCCATTTTACATCTTCCTTGATGCTTTCTACATATTCCGTTTCTTCGGTAACAGGGTTGGTATCGTCGAACCTGAGATTTGTATAGCCTCCATATTTTTGGGCGAGCCCGAAACTCAGGCAAATGGCTTTTGAATGACCAATATGTAAATATCCGTTGGGCTCGGGTGGGAAACGTGTTACAATAGATGAATATTTGCCGCTATTCAGGTCGGCCTCAACAATTTCTTCAATAAAATTCAGGTTCTTTTCTTCACTCATAGTGCTGCTCTTGTAAAAGCAAAGATAAGGGAGGCAAGGACTAGTCAGCGGTGGTACCGGACAAATGATTTTTCGGAGGCTGGACAGAATAACGCAAGACCAGGTCTTTATTAAACAGGAGGTTCACCCAGGATTTTCCCTCCGGAAGAACATAACGATAAACCAGTTTATTATTATCCGAAATAATTGGTTCAATGAAATCCGAATGTATGTTATTCAAAAAAATTGCTTCATCAAAAAAAGGATCAGGAGAAACGGACCGATTTTTATTCTTTATATCGAGGTTAAGTACAAACTCCAGCGTATCTCCCGGAAGGGCTTCAATTATTCCACCTGCAGGATAAAAACCTGAAAAATTGTATTTGATGAATGATTTAAACTTAAAAGGAGAATTTTTATAATTTTTTGGCACCGGAACTTCATTCAGGAGTGTCCAGTAAAGATCTTCCGGATAATGATCTTCAATAAAATGCTGAGGATTAGCAAGGAAATATTTTTCCTCAATCCTCTGCACATATTCATCAAAATAATTTAGATAGCCTGCTCCCCAGGTAGCATCAAGCAAATACCTCTGGCTGTCGATTTTCACTGCATTCCATGAATGATTGGTCATAAACTTATTCCTGTCATTAAAACCGGAACGCGCAAAACCAAGAATGATCTTTGATTCGATGCCGCTGTATTCGCACAGTACCTGGAAAAGTTTTGAATAGCCATCACAGATTGCTATCCTTCGCTTAATAACCTGCCTGGCTGTCATTTCATTTGCAGATGCCCATATTGAAGTATCAGGATCATTTTCCCAAACCGGAAAATGATTGATATTCTTTCTCTTGGAAACAATACCTGTGTTATAACGAATGTTTTGCACTATCCAGCTGAAGATTGCCCTCACCTTTTCTCTTTCGGAAGAATAGTTTTCAGTTAGTAAAACAGAAAGCGTGCGGGGATCAGAATCATAAAGGTTTCTTATATCATTATCAATGGAAAAGAAACTTTTCTGCGCATTAACTGTCATGCAGGAGATCAACAGGAAAATGGGAAAGAAATTTCTTTTCATGTCAACTGCAATTTCCAATTTATATTGAAAAATAAATGCAAAGATTGGGTATGTGAAGCTCGGATTAGCTGGCAAATTTCCTGATATTTGAATTTCATGGCTACAGCAGAAAAAAACATAAAGAAAACATCCCTGAAAATAATTACGGCCTCAGTCTTATTCCTGGTTTGCCTTTTTGTTTTTTCTCTACTTATGATGGTGGTGGTAATGAATGAAACTGATCGTTTTGACCAGGCCGTTTTTTCTTACCTGGAACAACATATGAGTCCTGCCCTGGCCAACACCATGCAAGCCATAACTTTTTTTGGCGACACAATGTTTTTATTACCCGCTTATTGCCTGATGGCCGGATTTCTAATACTAAAGAAAAAACATCGCTGGGCCACAGATATAACTATTGTTGCATTATCCGGTGAGCTGATGAAGCATTTTTTAAAAACCAGTTTTGCAAGGGCTCGCCCCGACCAGCCGGTTTTTGATACTTTGCAGAGCTTTAGTTTTCCCAGCGGACACGCTTTGAGTTCATTCATTCTTGCAGCCTCCATAATTTATTTATTGTGGAAAGGCAACATCCAGGATAAATGGAGATGGACATTTACGATCCTGCTGCTTTTATATTCATTCCTTGTAGGATTCAGCCGGGTTTTTTTAAGATACCATTACGCCAGCGATGTAATTGCAGGATTTGCATTTGGATACATTTGGGTAATGATTTGCCTTTTGTTGCTTGGCCGTTTTCATAATTCAGGAAATTCCCGGATAACCGAATAAGTAATATTTATTTTATATAAGGCGTTTTTTATCTACTTAAGTCACAACACCCATATACTTTAGCAAAATTTTGCCGAAGAAATGTCCTGTTTTACCGAAGGCAAGGCGCTGTCCCACCGCCAATAAAGTAAATTTGGCTACTATTAATCGAGTTAAATTCCCGGACGATGAAAAAATATTTTGCTGAAAAACATGCCCTCACTGTAATGGTTTGTTTGTTTTGTCTTGTTATGACCATAGTTGCTGCAACAAGACAATCCATATGGGAAGCCATTGCTTTTGCACTGGCCTTTAGTTTTTCTGAAGAAAACCTTTGCCACAGGGTTAAAGAAAATAAATAATTTTCCCTTCCACCTTTATCAGGCATGCTGCGCGGCATGCCTTTTTTTGTATCTGCAATTATGGAACCGGAATTTGATGTATTAATAGTGGGAGCCGGCGCATCAGGATTAATGGCAGCCCTTGAATTTGCCCTCGCAGGTAGAAAGGTCGGAATAATTGAAGCATCTGCCCGGGTTGGAGGAAGGATCAATAATTTTATTAAGAAAGATGGAATGGTGATTGAAGGGGGCGCAGAATTCATTCATGGCAACCTCCCTATAACAATGGATTTATTGAAGAAGGCCGGAATTGAAACCTATAAGCTGGATGGTGAAATGTGGCAACAAAGGCAGTCAAACCTTAAGCCTGTCGAAGATTTTATGGTGGACCAGGACCTGCTCATGAAAAAATTAAAAGAAGTAAAAGAGGATATCAGTATTGCTGACTTTATGAAGCAGTTTCTTGCCGGTGAAAAATATAAAGAGCTCCGGTTCAACCTGCAGAAATATGTGGAAGGATATGATGCTGCCAACCTGGAAAAGGCAAGCACACTGGCATTAAAAAAAGAAATGGAATCGGGTGAAGATGAAGAATACAAGATCCATGGTGGTTATGGTAAACTCATTGAATTTTTGAACAACGAATGCGTTGAAAAAGGATGTACATTTTATTTAGGAGAACCTGTGATTTCAGTTGACTATTCAAACGAAAAAATATCCATTCAAACAAAGACCAGGCGATTTTTAGCTGATAAAATGCTGGTAACAGTTTCTGCAGGGGTTTTAAAATCAGGAATGATTCAATTCAAACCTGCTATTTCCGATAAAATAAATGCTGTTTCAGGTTTAGGATTTGGAGGCGTAATTAAAATGATATTTCATTTTAAAACTCCTTTTTGGAAGCTGGTGACATCAAAAGATCTTTCTGACTTGATGTTTTTATTTTCAGATAAAGCAGTTCCCACTTGGTGGACAGATCATAATTCAAAACAGCCAAAATTAACCGGCTGGATAGGAGGACCAAATGCAGAAAAACTCAAAAATCACAACAACCAGGAATTAACAGACCTTGCTTTTAAATCGCTTTCGGAATCACTCCAAATACCTGTTTCTTTGATTGAAGAGGAAATGATTGACGCAAATATTTTTAACTGGCTGGAAGATGTCCATTTCAGGGGTGCCTATTCATACGAGGTGATCAAAGGAGAATCCTTAAAGGAAATTTTACGTAAGCCCGTTCAAAACCGGGTATACTTTGCCGGTGAAGCCCTATACAGCGGACCTTACAATGGAACCGTAGAAGCAGCATTATCCAGCGGCAGGGAAACAGCCCAAAGGATTATTGCCGGATAAAAAATGATCTCCTGAGGATCAGTCTTTTTTGTTTTTCAAATGGTCTTTTTTCGTTTCCTTCTCATTATGGGTAATATCATTGCCCTTGGTATCCTGCTCCTCATTTTTCCTGCTGTCGAGGTTATCACGCACATCAGGCTTTGGTTTATGACCAGCCATTTGCTTATTCTGCATATTATCCAGGCTTCTGCTGTGTTTCATAATTAAACGTTTATAGATTTAGTGATAAAATCGTACCAATACGAGCAGAATTCTATGAAAATGCATGAAAAATCTCTGCCTAAACCAGCCAATAAGCACCACATTTATCAACTCTAACCGCTCAACCTTATATTTGTGCTGTATCAAAGAATAAGCAGTGCAACAATTTGAAGATTTTGATGCCAATCTTGCTGGCGAGGACGATAAGCAGAACGAATCCAGAAGCAGCTGGTTCAAAAGGTTGAAAAAAGGAATTACTACGCCATCTTCCGAAAGAAAGGAAACGCCGGAAGGCCTTTGGACCAAATGTCCGGAGTGCAACTATATTTCCACCGTGCAGGACCTCAGGGAAGTGCTTTTTGTTTGTCCTAAATGCAGCTACCACCATCGCATTGGCAGCCATGATTATTACGACATTCTTTTCGACAATAAAGAATATACCGAGCTGTTTGAAAATATAATTTCCAAAGATTTCCTTGGCTTTACCGATCTGAAACCTTACGACAAAAGACTGGAGGAAACCTGGTCCAAATCGGATCTGAAAGATTCTATGCGCGTGGCAACGGGCACCATAAATGGAAATCCAATAGTTATAGCCTGTATGGATTTTGAATTTATCGGCGGTTCCCTGGGAAGTGTTATGGGTGAGAAATTCTCAAGAGCTGTGGATTACTGTATAGAACACAGGATACCTTATATGGTCATCAGCAAAAGTGGGGGTGCCCGTATGATGGAAAGCGCATTTTCGCTGATGCAGCTGGCTAAAACCAGTGGCAAACTTTCACAGCTATCCGATGCCCGTCTTCCCTACATTTCTTTATTGACAGATCCTACTTTTGGAGGTATATCGGCTTCGTTTGGAATGCTGGGCGATTTAAATATTGCCGAACCGGGCGCACTAATTGGATTTGCCGGGCCAAGAGTAATTAAGGAAACCATTAAAAAAGATCTTCCTCCAGGCTTCCAGCGCAGTGAGTTTATACTGGATCATGGCTTCCTTGATTTTATTGTTAACCGGAATGACCTGAAAACAAAGCTGACAACACTGCTCACGCTTTTCAGGAATTAATTGTTAAGAGGTCGTTCATTCATAAATTCCTATTCCCTGCCTCCCTAAATTTGTGCAGCCTGCACGAATCAATTCATTATGACAGAAATTAAAAACAGGTCGGCATATTACGAATATTTTATTGATGATACTTTCACCGCCGGAATGGCTTTATTAGGTACGGAAGTAAAATCCTTGCGTGCAGGAAAATCAAACTTCAACGACAGCTATTGCATTATACAGAAAGGGGAGCTTTTTATCAGGTCATTGCACATAGCAGAATATTCTCATGGAACGGTAAATAACCACGACCCTATTCGGGAACGAAAATTGCTATTGAACAAAAGAGAAATTAAAAAACTCGAATCCCGAATCCGTGAAAAAGGATATACCATCATTCCCTTACGTATCTTCTTTAATGAAAAGAACATTGCCAAGATAGAAATAGGGCTTGCCCGCGGTAAGAAACTGCACGACAAGCGCGATTCCATTAAGCAAAAAGATACCGAAAGGGAAATGAAAAGATATTTAAAATAAAAGCCACCATCCTTCATGAAGAAATTTCTTTTAGTTTTCCTTACCAGCATTTCTCTGTGCACAAATGCTCAAAATGTTATTGGATACTGGTATGGTACCGCCAATGCCGAATTTGGAACAGAAAACAATTATTTAGTTGAACTGATCCTGAAACAAAATCACACTACTGTTCAGGGGATTTTAAATTGCTATTTCAAAAACACATTCCGCAGTTATAAGATCAATGGCTCTTACAATTCAATGACCAGGGAGCTTTCATTATTCAATCTTGCCATACCTTATGCAGGATCGGGCAACAACCTGGATATCGATTGTAAAATGGATTTTAAAGCCCGCCACCTGGTTTCGCAAATGGGCTCGAGCTTAACCGGTAAATTTTCAGGAAGAGAAGGTTATAAATATACATGCCCTGAAATTTTCTTCACTCTCAATCTTAATAAGGATGCAGGCAACCAGGATTCCGTTTTGCTTGCGCTTCAAAATTTTAAAGAAACTTACCAGGTATGGTCACCCACTGCAACAGATACTTTGGTGGCTGCAACCGTTCAGCAAAGAACGATTCAGAATTTCGTGGTGAACAATGATTTCAAAAAAAGGCTCATTGAAATTCAACAGGAGATTGAAGTGAGTTCCGATTCCATTTCCATTGATTTTTATGATAACGGTGATGTAGATGGCGATTCTGTATCCGTATTCTTTAATGATAAACTACTAGGTGCAAATTTAAGATTAAGCACTGCTGCAGTTCACATGGACCTGAAACTGGATACCACTTTGGAAGTAAATACCATTGCCATGTTTGCCAATAACCTTGGAACCATTCCACCCAATACTGCATTGATGCTGGTATACGATGGCAAAAAAAGGTATGAAGTGAGGATCAGCAGCGACCTTTTAAAATCAGGAGCCATAAGGATCAGAAGAAAAAAATAATGCGCAGGCCAGCCCGCGCATTCATTTAAAACAATTCGGGTTGCCGGGCAGCGTTTTGCACCTCCCACTCCATCATAATGTTCTTATTGTAATCAACCAGTTTGGCGCCTACTGCTTTCCAACCCATCACGTCAACCATTTTAGCGATCTTGAATTTAGCTTTACGAACCTGAGCTCCTTTCCCTGAATGAACAACCAGTATGGGCTCATCCTCGGTGGATACAGCTTCGAGTATATTTTCTTTTCCTTCTTTAATAAATAAAAACCGGGTGCGCAAAGTTGTGGTTTCAATACGGAACCGCTTAACATTATACTGAAGCTTATCCTTATCAAGATAAACAGCAGAAATGATTCTTTCGGGGTCAAACTTTTCGATCTGCATTACTTCTTCAGGATTGAATCTTTGCGTGAGCTCCTGGTCGGTGAGTTCGTAAGTGCCGTCGGTATACATTACCAGGATCTTATCATCAGGGTCAAAATCGCCCAGTTCCATTCCCTTACCGTCGTGATTCAATCTTCCAAACTTATCATCGAACCAAAGCTTGATGCTTCCCAAAGTTGCAACCCCGGCCTCCTTAAATTTTACAGCCCGAACAGGATATTTGGT
>JAEZCV010000083.1 GCA_023429985.1 Bacteroidota bacterium
TCCTGCGCAATCATACGGATGCAACCCTGCTTAATCAGACTGGTTCGCATTGATTGCGCTTGAATTTTTGGCTCCACCTTTTTTTTCCAAGAAAAAAGGTGGAAGAGAAAATTTTAAACAGCAAGAACAACTTTCAACAGAAGAAAATCAATAAAATACCATGATCGGCTGTCCGCTAAAAAGATGAAAATCTTGATAAAATAGAAATGTAAGGTCTCAATTAATGAATTTCCGCCAAACCTAAGTTCCAAGAAGCTTTTAGAAGAATCAAAAATTTTTTACCGGACAGCAGTGATTAGGGAATTTGAAAATGAAGATTATCAAAATTCTAATCAGTTAATCTGGATTTCGCTGGCAAAAACCCAGGCTTTATTACCGCCACCGGGTTTTCCTTCGGCTATCACTCCATTGTTTTTAGCGATCACCTTAACATAGCGTGTATTAACAGGTGTAAAATTTACATTCACCCAACCCCAGGTACCGGCTTCTTTTTCAAATTCGGATGATTTACCCACCGGCCTGTAATTTTTACCATCGGCTGATACCAACACCTCCACATATTTAGGTAAATAGATCCAGCTGCCATTTTGATCCAGTGTATGTAATCGCACGGTTGAAATATTTTCTGTTTTTCCTAAATCAATTGTTGCCACCATATCATCGCCGATCCATCCCATCCAGTCGGGGTAACCAAGTCCCCTTGGTGAAATAATACCATTAACCAGGCTGAATGCTCCGCCCTGACCGGGATACATGGAGTTGGGAGATTTGGTAATAGAAACTTTTTTACCTGTTGCCTTGTTAAATGAAAAGCGCAATGGAAAACTGTTTACCGTTTTATTGTCAATTACATAATTAATTGAAATATCCGAACTGTTGGTGATGGTAAGCGGATTGGAAAAAGCCAGGGGTGATGCATTGTATTTTACCAGTTCAATTCTGCCGGATGAATCTCTTGGTTCAGCCGTTATGGTAACACCGTTATTATTTTTTGTTGGAAGAATGGATACTTTCAGATCGTAATACGCTTTGGAATAATGTGCATTCCACAGATCGTAACGCCTGAATTGTGTCATGAGTTTCTTCTCGAACAATTTCCAGTTCCTGTGGGATTTGCTGCTCCATAAAATTTCTGATAATGCACTCATCCTTGGGAACACCATATATTCCACCCGGGAAGGATACCTGATATATTCTGCCCAAAGATTGGCCTGTGCGCCCATAATATATTTATGTTTATCTGAAGGCAATTCGGCAGGTAAAGGATCGTAATCATATACAGCTTCAAGTGGATTAAAACCACCAATCACAACCGAATCTTCGTTACGGGTTTGCGTATGATCGAAGTAAAGCGGTTTTTGAGGGGTCATAATCACCTGGTGATCCTGGCGGGCTGCTTCAATACCGCCTTTCTCTCCGCGCCAGCTCATTACAATTGCATTGGGAGCAAGACCGCCTTCAAGGATCTCATCCCATCCAATGATGGTTCTTCCTTTTGAGTTGATGTATTTTTCCATGCGCTGCACAAAATAACTTTGCAGTTCATGTTCATCTTTCAACCCTTCTTTTTTAATTCTTTCCTGGCAACGCGGACATTTTTTCCAATGCGCTTTCGGACATTCATCACCTCCTACATGTATATAAGGAGAAGGAAACAGTTC
Source organism: Bacteroidota bacterium (assembly GCA_023429985.1). Lineage (GTDB taxonomy): Bacteria > Bacteroidota > Bacteroidia > Chitinophagales > Chitinophagaceae > Flavisolibacter. Next base: position 1,662 of record JAEZCV010000083.1, read on the forward strand.
CAGCACTTCATCAATCACTCCCTGTAAAAAAATAAAGGTTGAATCTTTTCCGGCACAAAAAACATCTTCGAATATGCCCCAGGATTCCTGCACCAGCTTTACAGTTCCACTGGCCTGCTTTTGTTTTCCGCCTGCAGAAGGATGAGTAGGAATTACCGTGGGCTTTTCGGGGAAACAGCTTAACCATGGAAATGCCGCAATGGCTGCTGAAGCATGCCCGGGCATTTCAATTTCGGGTATCACCGTAATATAACGAGCAGCGGCATACGCTACAACTTCGCGGATCTCCTCCTGCGTATAATACCCACCATAACGGGTATTGTCATTCGAAGTTCCTGGAAAGCGACCAATGATGGTGCCCTCACGCCATGCCGCGGTTTGCATGAGTTCGGGATATTTTTTTATTTCAATGCGCCAGCCCTGGTCATCGGTTAAATGCCAGTGGAAATAATTCAGTTTATGATAAGCGAGATAGTCAATATATTTTTTTACAAATGCCACATCAAAAAAATGACGGGCCACATCCAGGTGCATGCCCCTGTATTTAAACCTGGGCTCATCGCGAATAGAAACCTGGGGTATGATCAGTTTTTCGTTGAATGAAAGCGCACCAGTAGTTGGAACCGGCAATAATTGAATTAATGATTGGATACCATAAAATGTGGCCGCATAAGTATCACCGGAAATCGTAACGCCGGCGCTGCTAACATCCAACTGGTATGCATCATTGTCAGGTGCTTTAATGAATTTTTTGGTGGAAAGACGGATATAATCCTTTCCTTCCTGCTTATCTATATCAAGTTCAAATCCATAATGTTTTTGAAGATAGGCATTGAAGAACTCCGCTGCCTTCCTGTCGCCTTCATCCTGCACTGCAATAACGGTTGATTTGGAAATTATGAAATTTCCTTTTCCCTCCTGTACAGAAGATGGTTGAGGAATGATATTTATTCCCTGTGGTTTTTGAGAAGAGCAGGAGTAACTGAAAAGTATAAACGCTAAAAAGAACAGACGGTGCATCATAAAACAGGTTTCACCAAATTTAGTTGAACTGGAATTTATAGCTCAAAAATTTTGGTTAACAACCATTATTAATTAATAACCTGTGATTTCCGGGATAACGCACACGTTGTGTCGGAAATCATCATCCAAAAGAAATTAAATGTTTTCATTTGTATAAAACCATAGAG
>JAEZCV010000140.1 GCA_023429985.1 Bacteroidota bacterium
CAACAGAACAAACACGCTGCTGCGTTTCTTTGGCCTTGTTCACGATCTTACATGCCGTTTCATCAATCCTGTAATACTCGGCCTCCATTTTATGTTTACTCAGGTCTTCCACTTCAATAGGTCTGAAAGTTCCCAATCCTGTATGCAGTGTTACTTCAGAAAAACGAATTCCTTTGATCTCGCAACGCTTGATCAGCTCACGACTGAAGTGCAATCCTGCAGTAGGTGCAGCCACGGCGCCTTCGTATTTGGCATAAACAGTCTGGTAGCGCTCCCTGTCTTCTTCATCGGGTTTGCGTTTGATGTATTTAGGTAAAGGCGTTTCACCATATTTTTCAAGCACCAGGCGGAAATCGTCATCTGTTCCTTCGTGCAAAAATTTAATGGTACGTCCTCTTGAAGTCGTGTTGTCAATAACCTCAGCCACCAGTTCTTCTGTGTCTCCGAAATATAATTTATTTCCTACACGTATCTTTCTTGCGGGATCAACGATCACATCCCAAAGGCGGTGTTCCTTGTTTAGTTCACGTAAAAGAAAAACTTCGATCTTGGCACCTGTTTTTTCTTTCCTGCCATACATTCTTGCGGGAAAAACTTTTGTATTATTAACGGTAAAAACATCTTTGTCATCAAAATATTCCAGGATGTCGCGGAAATGTTTGTTTTCCATTTGTCCGGTCCTGCGGTGCACCACCATCATACGGGCGTCTTCGCGTTTTTTGGCGGGATTTTGAGCAATAAGATTGAGGGGAAGGTCGAACTTAAATTGTGAAAGCTTCATGGACTTGATTATAATATTTTAGCCTCATGACGCAAACCTTGCAATAATTCGCGGCGTTGTCCCGAATGATCCGGGATTCCATTCCCACGGTCTTACGGCACCGGGCATGGTCAATTAGCATTAAAGGCCGCAAAAATAGCATTTTTAAAAGACCGGAGGGATTTTTTTTACAAACCGTTTTTTTCTGAGGCACAATATGTTATCTTGGATGTTTAGCATCTTAAACAAAATTTTCCCCATGAGGACCCTGCCGCTGGCCATAATGGCTTTTTTTATTGTTTTTCAGTCTGTTGCTCAAACCACTCCCAAACTCCCTAATAAGTATCCAAGTCTGCTTTGGGAAATAAAAGGCAAGGGTCTCACCAAACCATCTTATTTGTTCGGCACCATGCATGTAAGCAGTAAAATGGTATTTCATTTATCCGATTCATTTTACATTGGAATAAAGAATGCCGATGTAGTGGCGCTTGAAACCAATCCGGGTACATGGCAGGAAGATTTTTCCCGCTACGACCTTGACTTCAACCCATATGGATTTAATTCCAGATACAGGAATGGTTATAACGGCCCTTCCGATTATTTATCCATCAAATCTCTTAAGGGATTCCCTTATGAAAAAATGCTTGCGGCCTCTTTGTACAGCAATCCAGCAATGATCAATAACTTTCTTTATCGCAGTAACTCCGAACGCTACAGCGATTTTGAAGAAGATACATACCTCGATCTTTATATATACCAGATAGGTAAAAAATGGAATAAGAAACTATCTGGTGTAGAAGATTTTGATGAAAGTATGACCCTGGTAAGAGAAGCTTATGCCGATGCTGCAAAGGATAAGAGCAAGAGAGACAGGAATTTTGATGTAGATAAAGAATTTTCTTATGCTAAACTGGATGAGGCTTATCGTACAGGCAACCTGGATCTTATTGATACCATACAGAAACTTAACAGTTCCTCCCCGGTTTTCGATGAAAAGTTTTTGTATAAACGGAATGAGATACAGGCTAAGAATATTGATTCAATTTTAAAAACCAAAGCTGCACTTTTTGTTGGTGTTGGTGCCGCCCACTTGCCCGGTCACCGGGGTGTGATAGAAATGCTGAGACAAATGGGTTATACGCTTAGACCCATTAAAATGACAGAAAGAGACAGCCGTAATAAAGAGATCATTGAACAGTTGAGGGTTCCCGTTAGCTTTTCCACCTATACTGCTCCGGATAATTTTTACCAGGTAAATATTCCCGGTAAATTATACAGTTTTTCCGAACCTGATGGTTTACTCAATCAGCAGCAATATGCCGATATGGCTAATGGAAGCTATTACATTGTTTCGCGGTTGCAGACAAATGCCATGATGTGGGGTCATTCAACAGCTGATGTTTTAAGAAAGGTGGATAGTTTGCTGTACGAAAATATTCCCGGAAAGATCCTGGAAAAGAAAAAGATTGTGCGCAATGGTTATCATGGATTTGAAATAACCAACCGTACAAGAAGGGGCGACTTCCAGCGCTATAATATTTTTGTTACACCCAATGAGGTTGTATTGTTCAAGATGAGTGGTAATGGAGATTATGTTAGCCTTGGAAATGAAGCAGAACAGTTCTTCAGCAGTATTAAACTAAAGGAATATGTAACTGACTGGAAGAGGTACAGTCCTGCTTTTGGGGGCTTTGAAGTGGAGATGCCGCACCAGCCCTGGATAAATAATATTTATAAGAACTGGTATTTTCTTTCCAACGAAAAGGAAACAGGAACTACTTACCAGGTGATACGAACAGATATTCACAATATTAATTTTGTTGAAGAAGACTCTTTTGATCTCAACCTTTTGGAAGAAAGTTTTTCTGCATCCGAGTTTATTGATAAAAAGATATCATCAAAACATTCCACCAAAAACGGTTATTCTGTCCTTGATGCGAAGTATAGATACAAAAATGGTTCTGTTGCATTGGTAAAGTACATAATCCAGGGACCTCATTATTATACGATTGTAGCCAATGGAAGGAAAGAACATGCTAAAATGAAGGCCTTCCTTAATTCTTTCACCATTACACCTTTTCTATACGGTGAGGCATTCAGGCAGTACGATACAAGCCTGCACTTCACTGTTAATTCGCCCGTGCGTATTCACAAAGAAAAAAAGCTGCAAATGTATCCCGAAGAACTATTTCGAATGGGTAATGCTATGGATGATGAAGCCCACCTGGAAGAATATGGATCTTACAAAGACAGGATAATTGAAAGTGATTCTACAGGAGAAAAGATATATGTTTCCATCTATAAGCCGGGGAAGTATTATTATGATGATGATACGGCTGAAAAAAAGGACTCCATTTTTTTAAGAACCGACAGCCAGGATTGGATATACAGGGTAAGAAAAGAATATAAACTGCCTAATAATACAGAGGTATTTGAGTTTGAATTGGGCGATCCATTAAGCAGCCGCGTAAAAAGAGGAAAAAGCTTTAGCCGCGATGGCATTTTCCAGCGCTTTGTGGTACAGGGCGATACCACTACGCCACTTAGTTCCTTTGTTACTTCTTTTATGGAAAGCTTCATGCCTGTGGATACGGTGAAAGGTGTTGACCCATTGCAAAAGAAATCCGGGATCTTCTTAGCCGATTTTTTCAGCACTGACAGTACAGAAAGAAAGCGTGCTATTAAAAATATCAGGCAGGTAAAGTTCGACTCAACGGATTTTGCAGGTTTGAAAAAAGCTATTGAATCGCTCAACTGGTCGGAGAAGAAGTATCTGGATATCAAAAACCAGCTGATAGCTAAGTTATCTGAAGTTCCAACACCCGAGGCTGCAGATTACCTGAAAGCGGTTTATTTTGCTGCAGGCGATACCATAGAAGTTCAGTACAAAGCACTTAATGCCTTGCTGGCCCATGAAAATAGCTACTCTTATCAGGTGTTTAAAGAGATCATGATCAACGAACCTCCGGTGCTCATCCTAAATACTGGGAATAATTATGGGAGTTATACATCCTATAGCAGGGAAAATTTCTTCGATGCTCTTTATGATTCTCTTGAACTCACCAGATCCATTTTTGCCGACATTCTTCCATTGATCAATATTAATGATTATGAGGATCCTGTTACCGGGTTGCTTGAATCCATGATAGATAGTAACATGGTTACAACTAAAGATTATGAAATGTATTATTCGAAATTCATGATCGAAGCCAGGCAGGAAATGAAGAAACAGGTGATCAGCGAAAAGAAAAAGTCTATTAAACTTGCACAAAAAGATGAAGACGAGGAAGACAATTATTATAGTTCCTATTCTTCGCGCGATTATGGAAACAGTAAGTTAAGCAGTTATGCAACTTTGCTGATGCCTTTCTGGGATCAGCACCCTGCTGTACCGGCCTTATTTAAACAACTCCTTTCCAGCAATGATAAAAAACTTAAGCTGAATACAGTTTATTTAATGATCAGGAACAACAGGCCTTTACCCGATACCATGCTTTCTTATTTTGCCGGACTGGATGAGTACAGGTATCAACTATACCTGCAATTAAGAAAAATGAAAAAGCTGGAATTGTTTCCTGCAAAACATTTTAACCACGTATCGCTGGCAAAAAGTGAACTGTATAAATCATACAGCGGAAAAGTATCAGATACTTTCGCTTTTCTCACAGCCAAACCGGTAAAAATTGAGAAGAGAGAAGGACTGGTGTATTTTTTCAAATATAAAACCAATAAGGAAGATAACAATTGGAAGCTTGCCGTGGTGGGACTGGTTGAAAAAGATCCCAAAAAATACCTGTTTGATTTAAAAACGGGAGAATCCTATTTTGATATTGATCTTACTGAAAGGACTGATGAAAAGCTGGATGAAGAGGAGTCTTTGGATGCCCAGCTGAATAAATTATTAAAGAAGAAATTATATTCAAAACGTAAGAGTGCCGCTGAATTTTACGAGAATGATGTCAGGTATAATGATTATCTGCCGCCGGTGATCACAGACTAGGTATGGCCCGGATGAGGTTTTTGGTATACTCCGCTCCGGGGTTATTATACACTTCATCCGCATCTCCCGATTCAATGATCTTTCCTTTGTGCATTACCATGATCCTGTCGCTCATATAACGAACAACAGAAAGATCATGCGAGATAAAGAGCAGGGTGAGTCCCAGCTCTTTTTTTAATTCATTTAATAGGTTTAATACCTGTGCCTGCACACTTACATCCAGAGCTGATACCGATTCGTCACACACAATAAAACCGGGGTTAAGTGCCAGTGCCCTTGCAATTACAATTCTTTGCCTTTGCCCGCCCGAAAATTCATGTGGATACCTTGTTTCCATTGAAGCAGGCAGGTTTACCTGTTCAAGCAGCGTAGCCACTTTTTTTCTTCTTGCGCCTGCGTTTTTTTCAATTCCTGCAATACGCATAGGTTCTGCAATGGCATTTCCTATGGTAAGTCGTGGGTTTAACGATGAATAGGGATCCTGGAAGATCAGTTGCACTTCTTTTCTTAATTGTTTTTCCGCGTCAGCATTTTCAATATTGATGTTGCGTCCTTTGTAAATAATTTCGCCTTCATCCGGTTTTACCAGTTGCAGCAAAGTTCTTCCCAATGTTGTTTTGCCACAACCCGATTCTCCTACCAGGCCTAATGTTTCACCTTTCTTAACAAGAAAACTCACCCCATCTACTGCATTTACATAGTAAGCAGGCTTGCCAAAGAAGTTCTTTTTGCCTGGGAACTTCACCACCAGGTTTTTTACTTCAACCAAAACGGATTCATTTTTATTAATGATAATTTCTGGTTGATTTTTTTTGGTTGATTGAACACCTTCCAGGAAATCACTTACCACTGGTAACCGTTCGCCCCGGGGATGATTAGCCGGCCGGCAGGCAATGAGTGCACGGGTATAGGGATGTTGGGGAGATGAAAAAATGGTTTGCGCTGTATTTTCTTCCATCATGGAACCTTTGTACATGATGGCCACACGGTCGGCAATTTCTTTTACCACACCTAAATCATGGGTAATAAAAAGCACACCCATATTCTGGCTTTGCTGAAGGTCATTAATCAGTTCCAAAATTGTTTTTTGAACGGTGACATCCAGTGCCGTTGTAGGTTCATCACAAATGAGCAATGATGGTTCACAACACATGGCCATGGCAATCATTACCCTTTGCTTTTGTCCGCCACTAAGCTGGTGCGGAAAGCGGTTGAACATAGTGGCCGGATCGGGAAGCTTCACTTTTTCAAACCATTCAATGGTTTTATTTTTTGCTGCTTCCTTCGACAGTTTTTTATGCAGAAGCAGCACTTCCATTACCTGCCTACCGCAACTCATTACCGGGTTCAGTGAAGTCATGGGTTCCTGGAAGATCATAGCGATCTTATTACCGCGGATCTGCTGCAGCTGTGAATAATTTGCTTCCAGGAGGTTAATGCTGTTGATGCCATCCTCTGAAAACAGGATCTTCCCACCCGGGTAATGTGCGGGTGGCTGGGGGAGTAATTTTAAAATGGAAAGAGATGTAACAGATTTTCCCGAACCGCTTTCACCCACCAAAGCCATGATCTCGCCCCTGGATATTTCCAGCGAAAAGTCCTTTACTGCATTGGTAGAAATACCTTCAGAAGTAAAATCAATATTAAGATGTTGTATACTTAATAATGGTAGCATCAGTTACAACGGGTGGTGATTACCTTGATTGATAAAGATTTTTCAGGCGTAGGGTAATAAGCTTTACAAACTGCGCAGGGCTCTTCGGTTTCGGATGCGATTTCAAAATAAAATTCATCACCTTCATTAATATCGGCAGGGAAGCTGCAAACGCTTTCCAGCCTGAAAGCATTCTGGTAGGTTTTTCCTGTATTGGGATCTGTCCAGGAAGCGGCTACCATGCCGGATTCTACATTGCCTTCCAAAACGGAAATTGTATAATTCATGCAGAGGGCTTTTATTTCTAACCTTCCTTTATAACAGGTTCCGGACTTGCCGGCTTTATTGCAGGTTGAAGATGTAAAAGCCACTAAAACAAAAAGCAAAAGAGAAAAGTATTTCATAATTAAAATTTCAGGTGTCTTACCGTCTGGCCATTATTGATCAATTGTTTTAAAGAATCTATTCCAATAGAAAGGTGCCTGTGCACAAAGTTTTCGGTAACCTTTTTATCGCTTTCTTCAGTTTTCACTCCCTCCGGGGTCATAGGCTGGTCGCTCACCAGCAGCAATGCACCTGTTGGGATCTTATTATAGAAACCTACTGCAAAAATCGTAGCGGTTTCCATATCAATGGCATATGCCCTGATTTGCTGCAGGTAATTTTTAAATTCCTCATCATGTTCCCAAACACGCCTGTTGGTGGTGTATACGGTGCCCGTCCAGTAATCCACTTCATAATCGCGAATGGTGGTTGAAATGGCTTTTTGAAGGGCAAATGCGGGCAATGCCGGTACTTCTGCAGGAAAATAATCATTGGAAGTACCTTCTCCCCTTATAGCAGCAATGGGTAAAATAAGGTCTCCCAGTTTATTTCGTTTTTTCAATCCACCGCATTTGCCAAGGAAAAGTACAGCTTCGGGTTCAATGGCAGATAAAAGATCCATGACAGTTGCTGCTGTTGGACTCCCCATTCCAAAGTTGATGATGGTAATGCCATCCGCTGTAGCACATTGCATAGGCTTATCCGAACCAATGATCTCCACCTTGTTCCATTCGGCAAACATCTTTACATAGTTACTGAAATTGGTAAGCAGAATGTATTTTCCAAAGCTTTCGAGTGATTGACCGGTATAACGCGGTAACCAGTTCTTTACAATATCATCTTTAGACTTCATCTTCCTTGAATTTTTAGATCAACACTAATACCATATCTTAATTAAGAGGTACGAATTTAATCATTAGGTTTGATGGATGATTAAAGTGGAATTTCCACCTCCCGATTTCCGTATGAAGGAAGAGAACAGCAGGAGGTTGATCTTCGATGGCCTTCGAAAGGCCTGGCTGGTGCTTACCGAGGAAGAATGGGTAAGACAATGTTTCATTTCCTACCTGGTAAAAGTGCTTCATTATCCTTCTGCATTGATAGCTGTTGAAAAAGAGATCCTGCTTCACGGAATGAAAAAGAGGTTTGATATACTGGTGTATAATAGCAGCATGCAGCCCTGGATGATGGTGGAATGTAAGGCGCCGGAAGTTGAAGTGAATGAAAAAGTTTTGAACCAGGTATTGATATATAACCAGACAGTTCCCGTGGATTTTCTTGTTATTACCAATGGAAAATCAACGGTTGGATGGGAGCGGAGGGATGGAAATCTTCATTTGCTGGACAGGATGCCGTTGTTTTTAAAATGATTATGGGGCTGATTTCCCTAGGGAAAAGCCGTTTTTTTTGAATTGTATAAGCATTCCTGCAATTAAAAGATCAGCCATTTATAAAAAGTGGAAAATGTCTGGGTAACTATTTTTCTATTTTATGCCTGTTCCGTCTATAAATATTTGGAAGTAATTACCAATAGAGTAATTTAGTGATTGCTTAACTGAACATTAAAATAAACTAAAAGAAAGCTCATGGCTAAAGCATCGAAAAGTTCTGGTAAAAAACCAGCAAAGACAGCATCCAAAGCAGCTCCTAAAAAAGCAGCTGCTAAGAAAACTGCATCTAAAGCAGCTCCTAAAAAAGCAGCTGCAAAGAAATCAGCAACTAAAGCAGCTCCAAAGAAAGCGGCAGCTAAGAAAAAATCTGCAAGAAAACCAAATGCAGCTTTTATGGCTCCTTTGACTCCCAGCAATGCTTTAGCTGAAGTAATTGGTAGCAAGCCTATGCCTAGAACAGAGATCATTAAAAAGATCTGGGAATACATCAAGAAGAAAGACCTGCAGGATAAAAAGAACCGCAGGATGATCAACGCCGATGACAAATTGAAACCTCTTTTTGGTAAAGCTCAGATTTCAATGTTTGAATTAGCCAAAGTGGTTAACAAGCATGTTAAATAAGATAACGCTATAAAAAAAAGCCGCTGAAAATTTCAGCGGCTTTTTTTTGTGGTTGGATATCAGGGGAAAGACGGTTGTTGAATAGTGGTTGAACAGTAGTTTAACAGTAGTTGAATGATAGTTTAATGTTGTTGAAGCAACCTCCGTTCAACCACCGTTCAACCACTATTCAACCACCGTTCAACCACCGTTCAACCAACAAGCATCATCACGCGCTCTGGTGCTGTTGCTGCTGTTCTTCCAGGGCTGCCGTATCCATAAATAATACTTCCCATTGGTGTCCATCAGGATCTTCAAAACTATGTCCATACATCCAGCCATGATCCTGAGGATCCATGTAAATCTTTCCACCGGCCAGCACGGCCTTCTTAATCATATCATCCACTTCATTCCTGCTGTTTACATCAATGGCAATAAGCACCTCGGTTTGCTTTCGGGCATCACTAACAGGTTTTTTTGTAAAATCCCTGAACCTCTTTTGTGTAAGCAACATGGCATAAATATTATCTCCAATAACCAGGCAGGCAGCATTTTCATCGGTAAACTGCATGTTGAAACCAAAGCCAATGCTCCTGAAAAAATCCATGGACCTTTGGAGATCTTCCACCGGGAGATTGACAAAAATGTTTTTTGACATAAAGAAGAATTTAGATCACAAACGTATACCTACTTAAGCTTTGAGCTGCTACTGTTTAACGACAATTTCCGGGGTTGTTTCCGACACCATATTGAATTAATTTCGGTTCTCGCAAAACTTCAGTTTATGAAACATGTCTCAATACTGGTACCCTATGGC
>JAEZCV010000143.1 GCA_023429985.1 Bacteroidota bacterium
AGCAGCTCAATCTCTTTCCAAAACAAATAAGGGGGGCTTAGGGTTTAAAAAAATAGCTTCCCTTCAAGCCCACATTGAACTACAGCGGAAAATTTTTGCTTTTTGAATTTTTACCGGACAGCAGTGATTCACTATTCACTACTCACTACTCACCATTCACCATTCACCATTCACCATTCACTACTCACTACTCACTACTCACTACTCACCATTCACCTCTCACCACTCACTAACTAAACATCTCCTTCATCTTATCAAAGAAACTTTTCTGGTTCTTATCGGGAGCGGGTTTAAAATTGGGTGAATTACTCAATTTTTCCAGTACCGATCTTTCATCAGAGGAAACATTTTGTGGCGTCCAAACATTAACATGAACCAGCTGGTCGCCTTTTTCATAACTGTTAACTGCAGGAAATCCTTTTCCTTTTAACCGGAAGATCTTTCCACTTTGCGTGCCTGCAGGAATTTTGATCTTAGCTCTGCCATCAATGGTAGGTACTTCTACCTGGGTGCCAAAAACAGCATCGGTAAATGAAATATGAAGATCGTAAGCCACATTCAAACCATCGCGCTGCAATTCCTTATGATGTTCTTCTTCAATTAATATTATCAGGTCGCCGGCCATGCCTCCACGCTCTCCTGCATTACCTCTGCCGCTCAAATTCAATTGCATGCCTTCCTGAACACCCGGTGGAATATCTATGTTTACGGTTTCTTCACCATACATCCTTCCTTCTCCCTTACAATGACCACATTTGGCAGTAATGGTTGTTCCTTCGCCTGCACATGTTGGACAGGTAGTAACTGTCTGCATTTGCCCAAGGAAAGTGCTGGTAACTTTTCTCACCTGTCCACTACCGCCGCAGGTGCCGCAATTCTGTACGCTACCCTTATCTTTTGCACCGCTACCCCCACAAATATTACAGGGAACATATTTTTTAACCTTGATGCTCTTATTTACACCCCTGGCAATTTCTTCGTAATTCAGTTTTAGTTTGATTCGAAGATTGCTTCCCCTGGTTCCTCTCGCCCTGCGCTGTCCGCCTCCTGCTCTTCCTCCGCCTCCAAAAAAACTTCCGAAAATATCTTCTCCGAATATATCTCCAAACTGGCTGAAGATATCATCCATATTCATTCCACCAGGATGTCCGCCACGACCATTACTGCTTACACCTGCATGGCCATACCTGTCGTATTGCGCTCTTTTATCCTGGTCGCTAAGAACCTCGTAAGCTTCCGCAGCTTCTTTGAATTTTTCCTCTGCAGCCTTATCGCCCGGGTTGCGGTCCGGATGGAATTGCATAGCAACCTTCCTGTAAGATTTTTTGATCTCATCCGCCGATGCCGTTTTTGAAACCCCAAGAATTTCGTAATAATCTCTTTTTGCCATTTTATAATTTCCGGCTTATTACCGGTTGATATGGGTTTTACTTGCCTACAACTACCTTAGAATAACGAATGATCTTATCATTCAAAAAATAACCTTTCTGTACCTCGGCCACCACTTTTCCTTTCATTTCATCACCAGCATCAATTTCAGTCACAGCTTCATGAAGATCCACATTAAATTCCTGGTTCACGGCTTCTATCGGTTTCAATCCTCTTGCTCCCAGTGTATTTCTAAGTTTGTTAAAAACAAGCTGGATGCCTTCTTTTATCTGGCTGATATCATCACTATTTTCCATTTGCTTTTGTGCTCTTTCACTATCATCAAGTACCTCCAGCAATTCGGTAATAACATCCTTGCCTGCAGTCTGGATCATTTCAATCCTTTCCCTTGCATTCCGCCGTTTAAAATTGTCGAATTCAGCTGCCTGCCTCAGGTACCTGTCGTTCAGCTCCTGGATCTTCTGGTTCAACATTTCAATTTCTGATTCCTCGGCAACAGGATCATTAAGGTGTTGCGTACCATCAATGTTCTCATCCGAATTGATGTCAATCAGTGTTTCATCCTGGTCGGAAGGCTTTTCATTCTGAAGGTTATCTTCCTGTAAATTTTCCTGTTCCCTGGTTTCGTTTTGCTTCATGTCTCTGAAAATTGTTGCAAAGGTAGGGCTGTCAATTAACTTGCCAACGCTAAATAACTGGACAAAATGTCGGATTAACTTATGATTGACATGAATTATTTACGCCTGCTTTTTATTCTGCTTTACCTTGCGGCATGCCTTCAGTAGTTTTAAAAAGAAAAATAGCCCAGCGTATTGCACAGGGTCATCCCTGGATTTTTGCCAATGAAGTTGATAAAATAGAAGGTGATCCTGCTCCCGGACAAGTGGTGGATGTGCTTTTTTACGACGGAAAATTTGCAGGCAAAGGCTATTTCAACGCCCAATCTCAAATAATTGTTAGACTGTTAACGCAGGAAAAAAATGTTGTTATTAATGATGATTTTTTTCTGAACAAACTTCAGGAATGCTGGAACTACCGTAAACAGCTGGGTTATGTTGAAAACTGCCGCCTGGTTTTTGGTGAAGCGGACGGGCTGCCGCAACTTATCGTTGATAAATTCAACGATTATTTTGTTATTCAAACCCTTGCCCTGGGAATTGATACGTGGAAACCTGCCATTGTGAACGCCATTAACAAAATTTTCAACCCAAAAGGCATTTTTGAAAGAAATGATGTGCCGGTAAGGGAACTTGAAGGTTTATCCCAGCAAAAAGGTTTTTTATCAGATCCCTTTGATACCAGTATTATAATTAATGAAAATGGATTAAAGTTTCATGTTGATATTGAAAATGGCCAGAAAACAGGGTATTTTCTCGATCAGCAGGACAATAGGCGGGCTATCCGAAATATTGTGAAGGGCGCTGATGTACTGGGAGCCTTTACCTATACCGGCACATTTGAAATTCACGCTGCTCAATATGGTGCGAAATCTGTTCTGGGTCTCGATATTTCGGAAAATGCCGTGCACCAGGCTAATAGGAATGCGGCACTTAACGGACTGGAAAATATTGTAAAATTCGAAGTGGCCAATGCTTTTGATGTTTTGAAACAATGGGGGAAGGAAGGAAAAAAATATGATGTGGTAATGTTGGATCCTCCTGCCTTTACAAAGAGCAGGGCTAATCTTCAAAAAGCAATAACCGGGTATAAGGAGATCAATTTGCGGGGAATGAAACTGTTGAAACCAGGTGGCTTCCTTGTTACTTCTTCCTGCACCAACCTGGTTCAACCGGATTTGTTTCACCAGATAATTGAAATGGCTGCCAAAGATGCAAGGAAAAAGATCCGCCAGGTAGCTTTTCAACCACAATCTTCCGATCATCCCATTATCTGGCATATGGAGAATACCAACTACCTGAAGTTTTTAATAGTGCAGGTTGTTTAGAGGGAGGGTGGAATAGTGGTTGAACGGGGGTTGAATGGTGGTTGAATGGTAGTTGAATGGTGGTGGAACGGTGGTTGAAGAAGTGTGATTCAACAATATTCAACAACTGTTCAACAACCGTTCAACTTATTACTTCGATACCTGGAATTTGCCGGATTCAACGATCCTGCCTGTTTGATCGCGCAACTGATACACATAAACACCGCGCGTAAAATCAGAAAGATTGACAATAGTTTTTGCCGGAAGATTATTTTGTTCATACATCTTCCTTCCTAAAAAATTATAGATCTGAAGTGAATATCCTTGCTGGTGCGCCTTTGTAAATTCGAAATTTATTACTGTTGTAGCAGGGTTGGGATAAAACCTCACAATTGTACTTACTCCATTAGCTGCCGGCACCGGCTTTGACTGGGCCAGTGAAGGTGCTGCTGAAGCAAGGAATAAAGACAGTATTAGTAAAAATTTCTTCAAATACATTATTTTAACGACACGAATACAATAATACGGGAATTATTAAAAATTGCAAAGCGCTTGCCGTTTTTTAGAGATAATTTGTAAAAACTACTTTTTACTGATCAGGTAGTTTTCCTTTATTATCCGTAATTCCTGCAATTTCAAGTAATTACCCCTTTATCTTAGGTTATTAGCACAATAACTAAGCCCAGATTTCATGAGATTTGATTCTTAACGGATGGTTTAGGTGAGATTTATATTTTAACAACCTGGCTATTCTTTCTTCCGGAAGAAAGGTGGGGTGAAACGGCAGCTAAAATTTCTTTCTTAAGGCTAGTAATCATATCCTGGCGGGCAAAATGCCTGAAAGTAACCAGGCTGATCTCTCTAACCGGTACGGGAGGTTTAAAGGACCTTAGTTTTTCTTTTTGCTTTTTGTTGAAATGCAGGGTTGCCAGTTCCGGAATAATAGTGATGCCCTGCGTGATTTCAGTGATCTTTAGTAAGCTTTCAATACTGCCTGTTTCATAATCCAGGTTGGTGGCTTTTGCCTGTTGTTTTTGTAGCTCGCATAAATTAAGTGCCTGGCTTCTTAAACAATGACCTTCCTCTAATAACCATAGTTTGCTGGTGTCGATATCTTCGGGAAGCAGGTATTTTTTTCGGAATTGCTTTTCCGGGGATGCTACATAAACTTTGAACTCTTCATAAAAAACAGGGGTTTCCTTTAAATTGGAAATATGAAGAGGGGTTGCCATAATAGCTACATCAATTTTGTCGGTGGCCAGGAAATGAGCCAGTTGATCGGTTGTTTGTTCGCGGATCTTTAATTTAAGTGAAGGATATCTGGCTAGAAAACCTGGTATAAAAACAGGAAGTAAATAGGGAGCAAGGGTGGGAATGATACCTATTCTCAATTCTCCCTCCATCCCGGATTTCATTTCTTTAGAAATTTCTTTCATTAACTGGCTTTCACGGAGAATGTTTCTTGCCTGTTCAATGAGTTTTTTTCCTGTTTTTGTAGGAATTACGGGCTGTTTGCTGCGATCGAAGATCACCACATCAAGTTCCTGTTCCAGTTTTTTGATCATCATACTTAGTGTGGCCTGGGTAACAAAACAGGCGTCTGCTGCTTTAACAAAATGACGATGCGTATCCAGGGCAATGATGTATTCGAGTTGCTGGAGGTTCATAGAACAAAGCTAGGGAATAGTGAGGGGTGAATAGTGAGGGGTGAATAGTGAGTAGTGAGTAGTGAGTAGTG
>JAEZCV010000144.1 GCA_023429985.1 Bacteroidota bacterium
AGCAGCTCAATCTCTTTCCAAAACAAATAAGGGGGGCTTAGGGTTTAAAAAAATAGCTTCCCTTCAAGCCCACATTGAACTACAGCGGAAAATTTTTGCTTTTTGAATTTTTACCGGACAGCAGTGACTCACTATTCACCATTCACCATTCACTATAAATGTTTCCTTATCTCCTCCACCAGCTCCGCCTTTGTTATGGGCACACCCATGATCTTGTTATACCCTTTTGCATCTACAAGATAAAGATCACGGATAATTTTAATCAGCTGGCCATTATTGATCTCCGGAATAAGAACAGTTTTAAAATTCTTTATTATTTCACCCAGGTTTTTCGGAAATGGACGCAGGTAACGTATATGAGCATGCGAAACTTTATGACCCTGAGCAATCAGTTCTTCTACTGCCGTTTTTATTACTCCGTAAGTCGATCCCCATCCTAAAACAAGTACATCACCTTTTTCCTCTCCATTATCCAGTTTTTGCCCGGGAATATTCAAAGCGATCCTGTCTACTTTCTCCTGCCTGATCTTCACCATTAACTGGTGATTTTCGGGATCGTAGCTAACATTCCCTGTTATGTTCTCTTTTTCCAGTCCCCCTATCCGGTGCTCCAGCCCGGGCGTGCCTGGAACGGCCCAGGGCCTGACAAGATTTTCATCGCGCTGGTAGGGCTGAAATTTGGTTTCACCATGACCTAACTCCGTTTTAAATTTCACTTTAATAGGGGGCAGGTTTTCAGTTATAGGAAATTTCCAGGGTTCGGCACCATTGGCAATATATCCATCACTTAAAAATATTACAGGCGTCATGTGCTCTACCGAAATTCTTACAGCTTCATATACTGCTTCAAAACAATCGCTTGGTGTAGAAGCAGAAACTACCGGCATGGGCGATTCACCATTTCTTCCATAATATGCCTGCAGTAAATCGCTTTGTTCTGTTTTTGTGGGCAATCCGGTAGATGGACCGCCACGTTGAACATCAATAATTATTAAAGGGATCTCCAGCATCATGGCAAGGCCCATGGCTTCTGCTTTTAATGCCATGCCCGGACCAGATGTTGTTGTAACACCCAGGTGCCCTCCATAGCTGGCACCAATGGCAGCTGTTATTCCTGCTATTTCATCCTCGGCCTGGAAGGTTTTAATTCCAAAATTTTTATGCCGGCTAAGTTCATGAAGAATGTCTGACGCAGGTGTGATAGGATAGGTTCCCAAAAAAATATTCAACCCCGATTTAACCGAGGCGGCTATTAAACCATAGGCTAGCGCCTGGTTACCCATGATGCTGCGGTAAACGCCTGAGCTGATCCTGGCCTTTTCTACCTTATACTGGGTGGTAAATGTTTCTGTTGTATCGCCGTAATTATATCCTGCCTTTAATGCTTTCAGGTTACTTTCAAGAATGTCGGCTTTCTTTCCAAATTTCTCGTTCAAAAACCTTTCGGTATTGGAGATGTCGCGGCCATACATCCAGTAAAGAAATCCCAGCACAAACATATTTTTAGCGCGGTCCTTTTCTTTGGTACCCATCTGGAAATCCTTCAATGCTTCACGGGTCATTTTAGTGATATCCATTTTAATTATCTCAAATCCTTCCAGCGAATCATCTTCAATAGGATTTATACCATCGGGGTAATTGGCAAGGCGAAGGTTCTTCGCATCAAAACCATCTGTATTAACTATCAGTTTCCCGCCTTTGCGCAGATTTTTAATATTCGTTTTTAATGCAGCCGCGTTCATGGCAACCAGCACATCCCATTGATCACCGGGTGTATGAATGGTTTCACTTGAAAAACGTAGCTGGTATCCGCTTACGCCGGGCAGTGTTCCCTGTGGCGCCCTGATCTCGGCAGGGAAATCGGGGAAGGTGGAAAGATCGGTTCCCAGTAAGGCTGTATTATTAGTGAATTGCGTTCCTGTTAGCTGCATACCGTCGCCACTGTCCCCGGCAAATTTGATGACCACATCCTGCAGTACTTCCTGTTTGCGTTCCATATTCAATATTGAGCCGCAAAGGTAGTTAGTACCAAAGATTATATGGGCCTGAATTCGGGGCTTTGGTTATTTTAACGCTTTAGCAATACTACTGATGAATTTATAATGGATAAATATAAATACCTAAATTAGTTGAACAGGAATTCTAATCACTACTTGACATAAGCTTAAAAAGGTATTTTCTTTGTATAAGAACCAATAATCCTATGGAATTAATGATGTTTCTCGGAAACGATCACATTGAATCGATTTCCGTCAATCCCAGCAAGATCTCAGTTCCCGGCTATCTTGGTCACCTTAAAAGAAAGCTTAAGGAAAAATACCAGTCACTGCTCCAGGAATCGGAAGACGCAGTTGAATTTTTAATTGTAGATCCAAAGGCCACGGGCAAAACAGATAAAGAAACCGGTTCAACTCTTTGAGGGGTTCATCACTTTCTCCCATAAAAGGGGGATGCGCCGGATCCAGATAAATTCCTTCTTTTTAACATTCGCATCTTCAACGGGCGATCCAAAATATTTTTTGCCTCCTTCCAGCGATGCCGGCACGCCACTTTGCGCATACACTTCTGCATCGGCACCAATAGTAAGGGTTTTACTTACACCTACCTGTCCCCACAAAATCACGTTGTCTTCAATGGTTGTTGCTCCTGCCACGCCCACCTGGGCGGCAAACAAACAGTTCTTTCCAATAACAGTATCATGGCCAATGTGAATGAGGTTATCCATTTTTGTTCCTGATCCAATAATCGTGTCGCCACTTACACCCCTGTCGATAGTGCAGCCGGCCCCAATTTCTACGTGGTCTTCAATGATAACGCGTCCGCAGCTGAGCATTTTTTTATAGTGAACCGGCCGGTCTGTTTTCTTATTGTAATAAAATGCATCACTTCCAATAACAGTTCCTGCCTGTATAATTACATGGTTGCCGATAATGCAATGATCCATAATCACAACATTGGCTCCAATTACACAATGTTCTCCAACTTTTACATGGTTTCCAATAACAGCTCCCGGCATAATAACACTGCCTTTTCCAACTGTTGAACTATCGCTGATGTTTTTTAACAATGGTTCAAACGGCCTGAAATGTGCAACAATTTTCTGGTAGGCTTCAAAGGGTTCTTTTACCAGGAGTAAAGTTTTATGAGAAGGAAAATCGGTTACCTGGTTGATAATAATATAACTGGCTGCAGATTGAATGCACTTCTGGTAATATTTAGGATGATCAACAAAAACAAGATCACCTTCTTCTACCTTATGAATCTCGTTAATTCCCCGGGCATCTCTGTTGGCTTCTCCAATTATTTCAGCACCTATAAGTTGGGCAATATCCTTTAACGGAACAGGATGAAAGAACTTCATGAAAGTTTTTTTCAAAGGTAAGTGTTAAGGAATGAGCCCTTTATATTTTAAAAACAATTACCGGAGTTTTCATTCCTTCCCATTAAAACCAAAAAGGAAATTAATACTCATTCACTTCAAGTGCAGTTTTATTATTACCTCCGGTTCATTATTGTTTTTATCATCCGCCTTAAACCAAATATTTAAAAGTTATCATCTTTCTAAAAGCATTGTATTCATTCAAACCTGAAATTTAAAAACAAGGTTTGCTGGCACAAACGCATTCTTCCCGGACTCAATTCACAGCGGTTTAAAAAAAATGTGCATAATTTTTATGAAAAAATTTTTTAGTTAGTGAAAAATCTTTTTAATATTGTGTCGGGAATTTATATTCCCTACTTACTAACCCATCTACATATTAGCTCCGCCACCCGCGGAGCTTTTTGTTTATTATCTTCAGAACAGCAATTGATGCTTATTTTCGGTTAATTAAAAACATCTTCAAAACACATTACATGATCAAATCAATGACAGGCTTTGGAAGAGCAGAGAAAACCGTGGGCGATAAAACTTTTCTCATTGATATTAAAAGTCTTAATGGGAAACAGTTCGACCTGCAATTGAAGATGCCCGCATTTTTAAAACCTTTTGAATTTGATATTCGCAAGATCCTTTCCGAAAAACTTGCAAGGGGAACAGTGGATTGCTCCATCACCTTAAAAGAAACAGGCAATGCAAAACCGGTAACCATTAATACCGACCTGGCCAAGGCTTACTATCAACCATTAAAAAGTTTATCAGAAGAACTGGGCCTCGATACAGAAGGCATTCTTGCCACCCTTATCAAATTACCTGAAGTAATAACCCCTACCAGTGAAACACTTACCCCTGAAGAATGGAACCAGTTTGTACTGGTTATAGAAAGCGCCATTAAAAACCTTAACGATCATCGTTTAGATGAAGGAAGATCATTACAGGCCGACCTGGAATTAAGGATAGGAAACATTGTTAAACAACAGGAAGAAGTAACCAGGCTTGAACCGCTTCGCCAGGTGAAGATCAGGGATGGCATTACCAGGCTGCTGGAAGAAAACGTAGGCAAAGAAAATTACGATGGCAACCGCCTGGAACAGGAATTAATATTTTATATAGAAAAAATAGACATTACCGAAGAACAGGTAAGACTGAAAAATCACTGCGAATATTTTACTTCCACCATGAATGAAGAAGGTGATTCAAAAGGAAAAAAACTTTCATTCATCTTACAGGAAATCGGAAGGGAGATCAATACCACAGGCGCTAAGGCTTACGACTCGCAAATACAAAAATGCGTGGTGCAAATGAAAGATGAACTGGAAAAAGCAAAGGAACAGGTTTTAAATGTACTGTAAGGAATCAAACCATTTAGATTTGCATTATGAGGCATCGCATTAATCTTTCAACAATTTTACTGGCTGCTGTGATTGCATCCGGCATTTTAACTTCCTGCCAAACCATTGACCTCTACGAAAAAACAGTTCCTGTTCCCGGTCATGAATGGAGCAGCTCCTTCAAGCCCGAATTCCGTTTTACAATTAAAGACACCACTGTTCCCTACCGCGTTTTTATAACCCTGCGGCATAACGACCGTTATACTTATAACAACATCTGGGTGAACCTCATTACCCAGGCCCCGGGCGATACGCTTCAAAAAGTACAATACGAATTACCTCTTGCATCGAGAGAAGGCTGGCTGGGAACTGGCATGGGCGATATTTACGATCATCGCATTGCCATTACACCTCAAAACCAGGACCTCTATTTCAGGCGTTCGGGTGAATATGTTTTTACGCTTGAACACATCATGCGGCAGGATCCCCTGCTTCATGTGCTGGATGTTGGTCTAAGGCTTGAAAAGAAATAACTATGCAGCGTGATCCAAAAAGAAACCTTAGGCGCGCTACCATTGTTTACTGGGTCTTACTTTTTTATATTGTTGCCGCGCTTGTGTGGTGGGCAGTTCTGTTACTGCAGCAAAACGATGAAATATTTCAATTACAAAAACAGGCCATAGCATCTCAAAACCTTCCTGACCATAGTTTTTCCGATATTGAAGAACAACGAAAAAGAAATTTTGCCAAATACCTTGGCGAAGGTGTTTTTTTTATGTTGATGATCTTAATTGGCGCAGTGTTCATATACCGCTCGGTACGCAAACAGATCAATGTTCAGCAACAGCAAAGAAATTTTTTAATGGCTGTAACACATGAATTAAAAACACCTATTGCCGTATCGCGCCTCAACCTGGAAACCATGCTTAAATACAACCTGGAAGAGAACAAGAAAGAAAAACTTCTTCAAATGACCCTGAAGGAAAATTTAAGGCTGGATACCCTAATTAATAATATCCTTATTGCTTCGCAGCTGGATGGAGATTCTTACAAGATTTCCAAGGAAGAGATCAGCATGAGCAACCTGCTTAACGATGTTCTTCAGCAATTCTCCGGACGCTACCCCGACAGGATCATAGATGCTTCAGTTGAAGAAGATGTTGATATTACAGGCGACCCGATTTTATTAAAACTGCTGGTAAGTAACCTGCTGGAAAATGCGAATAAATATTCCCCTAAGGACAAACCTCTAGAAATTCTTTTAGAGAAAAAGAATGAAAAGGTTTTACTTGAAGTAAACGACCAGGGAAGTGGTATTCCACCGGATGAAAAAAAGAATGTATTTCAAAAGTTTTACCGCATTGGCAACGAAGAAACCAGGCGTGCACAGGGTACGGGGCTGGGACTTTACCTTTGCAAGAAAATTGCCGAAGATCATGGGGGCCAGATCGAGATCAGGGACAATCTTCCCCACGGCAGCAAATTTATTGTATGGATACCTGATAAAAACTAATCATGAATAACCTTTCCAAACCATCGATATTACTTGTAGAAGATGAAGAAAACCTTCATGAAGCTTTAAAAATGAACCTTGAACTGGAAGGTTACCAGGTTACATCAGCTTTTGATGGTGCCAACGCTATGAAAGCGGTTCAAAACGAATACTTCGATCTTATTATTCTGGATGTGATGATCCCGGAGATCGACGGTTTTGGCGTTACCCAAAATATTCGACTGACCAATACAGAAGTTCCTATTCTAATATTAAGCGCAAAAAGCAGTGGCGAGGACAGGGTACTGGGATTAAAAAAAGGTGCCGACGATTATCTTACCAAACCTTTCAACCTGGAAGAATTATTGCTCCGGGTTCAAAAACTGATACGTAAAAACAAGCAGATACAGGAAAAGTCAAGTGTTGGAGAAACTTATTCCTTTGGCGGGCATACCATTGACTTTAAAGCCCAGGAAGCAATTACCGCTTCGGGCGAAAAGATTGAATTAAGCAAGAAAGAAGCCATGCTATTAAAGCTGCTGATAGAAAATAAAAATGATGTTGTGCCGCGCGAGAAGATCCTGCAATCGGTTTGGGGATATAATGTTTACCCTACAACCAGAACCATAGATAACTTCATCCTGAACTTCAGAAAATATTTTGAAGAAGATAGCCGTCATCCAAAATATTTTCACTCGGTAAGAGGTGTAGGGTATAAATATGCCGAATGATTATTAATTGAACAGCAAATAACACCTTTCAATTAAACTGTTTTTGCCTTCGTCATCTCCAACACCTGCGTAGGCATATAACCTGCATTCTTTTTGCAGATCTATAAGCCTTTCCGGAACAGTTTCGCCCTGCAGGTTTAAATGGCTTTGATATTCATTTAAAATTGAAAGAAGTGCGTATGCTGCGTCAATAGAATTTTTCTTCTGAAGATCTTCTTTATTAATTTTTACTGTAAACTTTTCCGGCTTTATTTCCTCCTGCTGAACTAACCGTGGCACTTTCTTCTTTCTGCTTTTCCTTCTGAAAAGAAAATATAAAAAAGGTAAGGTCAACAGGAGCAGGAAGGGCCAAAACCCATTATTGTTCTTTTCAATTTTTACCGGAAGAGATGTTGCTTCTTCAATTGTAAAATGTAAAGGGCTGGATGAAATGGTTTCATATTTACCCGAATCAACATTAAAATAACTAAGTTGAACAGGTGGAAGTATATAATCGCCGCTGGAATCTCCTGCAAACGTAAATTCATAAATTCTTTTCCCTGAAAGTCCTTTTTCGTTTTCAGTCAATTCCTCCCTTACCATCGGTTCAAAACCTTCAATTCCTTTTGGCCATCGAATTTCAGGGCGTTCAAGTTGAATGAAATTTCCTGTACCACTAATGCTCACCACCAGCTTACCTTGCCGGTTTAAGGCAAACTTGTTTTCGGCCAATGCCTGATCTATACTGAACTTACCTACTGCACCAGAAAAGTCCTCCGGAATTTTGGATGGCAAGGGAAGTATTTTAATCTTTACCGATTCGGTTTCAATTTTCTTTTCATACAACACCGTTTTTTTCAATACCGGGTCGTTTACTTCAACCGTGTTATGAACATACATAGGATCGAGCGTAAAGCTTCCTGCCTGCACCGGGTATAACACCAGCTTTCTTAATATTATTGAATTAAAAACTTTCCCATCAAGCATTTGAACATCAACAGGGGCATCGTTGATATCAACCAGGTCAACTACACTGAAACCATAAAACGCCGGGGAACGAACAGCCTCCGATTCGGTTTGCAGCCTGCTGAACAAAGTATATGTAACAACAATGGGTTCGCCCACCCTGCATGTCTTCCTGGAAACATCTGTTCTGATAAAAAGATTTTCATCAACCGTTTTTTCAATTGAAGAAGATTTCAAATTAGATGGAAGTATCCCGGTAAGGTCCGAAGAAGAAAAATTTACATCCGGTTTAGGGATTACCTTTATCAGTGCTTCCTCTCCTTCAATTACCCTGCTTCCCATAATTCCTTTAAGCCCCAAAATTTTAATATTACCTGTTTGCAAAGGAACCAGGGTATAACTCAGGTTTTGTATGGGTGTTGAATTTCCTTCCATTACAGTATTTCCTTTGGTAATGGATGGTCCGCTTACCAAACGAAAGCCATTAAATGCCGGAGGAAGAAAATCGCTGAAAACTTCAGGCTTTGTAACAATATATTGAACCTGGAAAGCCGTGCCTAAAGCCACAGGTTTTGGAGGAATGATGGTAATGATCTCCTGGCAGAAACAACCCAAAGAAATCAACATAAAAAACAAAAATGCAAACCGCTTCCTCATTATTCAAATTTAAATTTTTATGGGAAGGATATTTTGTAAAAAGGATCAAAGGTCGCCCAGCTGCGGACGCATGATGATCTCTTCGGGAACAGCCTGTGGTGATAAACGCGTAGAGGCCACTATCATTTCGGCAATATCCTTTGCCTCCATGATCCTTTGTTCCGAAACACCACTTCCCTTCCATGAATCTGTATAAATGGCACCGGGAATGATGGCAGTGACCTTTATTCCATGCAATTTTAATTCTTCTCTCAGGTTCCGTGTAAACCCAAGCAAGGCAAATTTGCTGATACTGTAAGCGCCGCCACCGGGATATGCGGCAAGGGCAGCAATGGAACAAATGGTAAAAATATGCCCGGCCCTGGCCTGCATCATTTTTGGCAATAATGTGCGCGTGGTATGATAGGCACTGAGTAAATTCACTCCCAGCATTTCTTCCAGCGCTCCATCCGGTTCATCAGAAACATTTCCCTGCACAAAACTGCCTGCATTGTTCACCAGCACATCTACATTTTTTGTTTTTGAATTCACCCATTCGCCAAATAAACGCGCTCCTTCTTTATTGCTTATATCCATTGCTTTTCCATCAATATCAATATTGGGAAATTCAGAACGCAATTCTTCAATGGTTTCTAGCAAATTGCTTTCGTTGCGTGAACATAAATAAAGGTCATAGCCATGCATTGCAAAAGCCTTTGCTGTTGATTTACCTATTCCGCGTGAAGCACCTGTTATTACTGCATTCATTGCTTATTTTTGAAACTTTTTACAAATCTAAGTTTATCCTTCAACCATAATGAAATATAAGCACCTCTTCTTTGACCTCGATCACACACTTTGGGATTTTGACGCAAATGCAAGACAGGCTCTTGAACAATTACATATCGATCTCGACCTCGTTAGTAAAGGCGTACATGATTTTGAAATGTTTCATAGCAATTATTTGGCTCACAATGAAAAGTTGTGGGCACGCTACAGGCACGGCTATATCAACCAGCAGGAATTAAGATTGAAAAGAATGTGGCTCACCCTTCTTGATTTTAAAATTGCCGATGATGAATTAACACGCCAGCTGAGTGAACTTTTTTTACAATTGCTGCCTACAAGAAATTTACTTTTCCCCGATACCATTGAAGTATTAGAATATCTGGAAGAAAAAAAATATCAGCTTCACCTCATCACAAACGGTTTTGAAGCAACACAGCACAGCAAATTAAAAAACAGTGGCCTCGCTAAATTTTTTAAAGAGGTGATCACTTCCGAATGTTCCAACAGCTTAAAAC
>JAEZCV010000150.1 GCA_023429985.1 Bacteroidota bacterium
CCCTCATCACTTGGAATAGTTTTTAAAGAACCTGCACTAAAACTTGACCGCTTCGAAATTCTTGGTATCGATTCTTCTGTTCACAACGAAGCATGGCAACCTGTATGGGGGGAATATGAAAGCATTCGTGACCATCACAAGGAATTAAGACTAAAACTGGAAGATAAAAACCGGTCAGGGATTGAAATCGATATTGTTTTCAGGGTTTTTAATGAAGGCGTTGCATTGCGGTACGAATTTCCAGGGCAGCCGCACCTTGAACATTTTATTGTAGCTGATGAGCTAACCGAATTTAAAATGGACGGCGATCATAAGGCATTCTGGATACCTGGCGATTACGACTCAAATGAGTTCACCTATAACACCACTAAACTTTCAGATATCGATGCCAACATCAGCAAATCGTTTGCTTCCATCTTTGCCAAAACTTTTTTTAACAGCAATGCGGTGCAAACACCATTGATGATGAAGTCTGCTTCAGGTATTTATATCAACATTCATGAAGCGGCACTCATAAATTACCCGGCCATGAACCTTGTGCTGGATAAAAAGAATTTTAGTTTTCAATCACATCTTGTGCCCGATGCAGTTGGTAATAAAGCTTACCTGCAAACGCCTGCAAAAACACCATGGCGTACTATAATTTACAGTGACAGGGCAACGGAGATACTCGCGGCAAATAAAATGATCCTTAATCTTAATGAACCCTCGAAAATTTCAACAGGTGATTTTATCATGCCTCAAAAATTTGTAGGTGTATGGTGGGAAATGCATGTGGGTACAGGCTCCTGGGATTATGGAAGATCTCAATCGGGTTCTGCGCTTTCAGCACATGGGCGACATAGTGCCAATACAGAAAATGTAAAAAGATATATAGATTTTGCTGCAGCTCATGGTATTGATGGTGTGCTGGTAGAAGGGTGGAATGTGGGCTGGGAAGACTGGTTTGGAAAATGGAAAGAAGATGTGTTTGATTTTATTACACCTTATCCCGATTACGATGTCAATTATCTAACTAATTACGCAAAACAAAAAGGCGTAAGGATCATTATGCACCATGAAACCTCTGCATCTGTTACCAATTATGAAAGACAGATGGATACCGCATTTCGCTTTATGAAAGATCATGGTATGAATACGGTTAAAACCGGTTATGTTGGATATATTATTCCGCGTGGTGAACACCACGACGGGCAGTGGATGGTCAATCATTTTGAACGTGTGGCCAGGAAAGCAGCGCAATACGAGATCATGATCAATGTGCACGAACAGGTTAGGCCAACTGGCTTACACCGCACCTATCCCAACTGGATGACAGCAGAAGCAGCACGTGGAAACGAATTTAATGCCTGGAGTGAAGGAAATCCTCCCGAACATGAAACCATTCTTCCTTTTACAAGACTGATGGGTGGCCCCATGGATTATACCCCTGGCATCTTTCAAACTAAAATGAGTTATTACGACAGCAGCAAAAAAAACTATCAAGTGCATACTACCATTGCCAAACAACTAGCACTTTATGTAACCATGTTCAGTCCCATTCAAATGGCGGCCGATATGCCTGAGAATTACGAAAAACACCTCGACGCTTTTCAGTTTATAAAAGAGGTGGGTGTTGACTGGAGCGATACTAAATACCTTGCAGCAGAACCGGGCGATTATCTTGTAATTGCGAGAAAGAAAAAGGGAACAGCTAAATGGTTTTTAGGTGCCATTACCGACGAAGCAAATAGAAACGTGACTACATCATTAAATTTTCTGGAAAAGGGAAAAAAATACCTTGCAACGATCTATAGTGATGCAAAGGATGCACATTGGGATGGTGCGCCTGAAAAATATAAAATTGAAAAATTTATAGTTGACAGCAATTCTATCTTAAAGATCGCAATGGCGGCAGGTGGAGGAATGGCTGTATCTTTTTTTCCTGCCTCAGTTTCCGACGTTAAGAAATACAAAAACTATAAATGATCAGGGGAGCTCACGGAAATAACTGCATTGGTATTGATAACACCATATACATGAGGAAAGTTTTCATTCACTGATGCTGCCCATTCATACTTTACCGGATGCAGGAGTTTTGAACTGTCAATGCTTAATACTACCAGGTTTTCAGTTCCTTTAAAATACCTCTCATGCACCGCTTGCAATTGTTGAAGAGTGCTGCAGTGAATAAATCCTTCTGTTGCCAGGGAGGCTGATTCATAATATCCTTTCTTCATGGCGGTGTTCCATTCGTTTTCAGTGGTAATATGATAGATCAGTTGCATTCAATATTAATTTCTAATTCCTGCTGTTGGGGCCATTCACCAAATATTTCCCGGATCTTTTGATAGCGGAATGAAAAGATTTCATGGAGTTTTTTTTGAACCAGAAATGGAT
Source organism: Bacteroidota bacterium (assembly GCA_023429985.1). Taxonomy (GTDB): domain Bacteria; phylum Bacteroidota; class Bacteroidia; order Chitinophagales; family Chitinophagaceae; genus Flavisolibacter. The sequence continues at coordinate 2,380 of JAEZCV010000150.1, forward strand.
GCACCAAATTTCCAAGGAATCCAAAAGGTAACATATAATAAACCAGGTCGGTCATTTCTGTTCCACCATCAATTTCTTTAAAATGATGTTCGTGGTGCCATAATTTGTAAGGGCCTTTCCTTTGTTCGTCAATAAACATTACGTGGTTCTTAACCTGCGTGATTTCTGTTACCCATTTAACGGGAATATTAAGAACAGGACGTACATTATAACTAATCAACTGGCCCGGGTAAATTTTTGTACCGTTTGGCTTACCATTCACAATAAGGTTAAGTGATGGTGGCGTAAGGTGCCTGAGGTTTTCGGGATTTGAAAAAAAACTCCATACATTTTCAATGGAAGATGGAATTTTCAGAACGGTCTTCAAAACATACAAATTTCCCATTAGCATCCAAGATAATCTATCCGTTTAGTAAAATCATATTTGAAAATGTACGTTTTTTTTCACCGTAGGCTTATCAGGCACATATTTGGTATTAATAGTAATGAGAAAAGGTTTTGCAAATAAAAAGTACCCGATGAACTTGCATGACCAGGCCTTCTAAAGCAAATTATTAGTTATGCAGAAGAATTATTTTTTACTGAGAGATAACCTGGAATCCGGGCCATATACTATTGATGAATTATTGCTACAACAATTAAGTCCTTCTGATCTTGTTTGGGTTGAAGGAAAAAGCACGGCATGGTGTCATCCTTCAGAACTTTCAGAATTAACAACCAGTTTTAGTATTAATAAATCGGCAATGTCTGCCGGGCAGGAAAAGCCCGTGCAAAAGCCAAAAAGGCACCCTCTTCCTTCAAAATCCAATATTGAAGCTAGGGCCGAAGAGATACGGAAAAAAGTACTAAGCCATAAACCTGTCGGTATACAGGTCAGCCCTGTTTCCATGGTAGCCGACGATTCCTTGCCTCCATATAATTTAAAGGAAGAAAGCATAAATCTCGTTTACCATAAAAAGCAGTTCCGGCTTCAAAATCCCAATGTTACAGCCGCTGCAATAATGTTGTTATTTATTGGTGGTGCCTGGTTTGGAAAAGATATCTGGATGCAGGAACCGGGGTCAAAGGAAGTTGTGGCCAGGCCGTTATTTTCCGGCCAGTCCATTGATCTTTCGCCTCAAAAACTTCAATCTGTAACAGAAGCCTCAGCCTTTGGTCCGGCCGCCCAAAACATGGCTGCTGATTCTACTACCTACAATTTGAATAATACAGGGAATGTTTACCAGCAGAGCGCACCCCCACCTCCGGTTGCTTCCAACAGTGCAGCATTTGTTCCTGTAAAAAAGAATAATGAACCGGTTGAAAACAAAACAGAATTGATTCAACCCGAAGAAAAAGAAATAGAACCTGTTACACCATCGCCCAACCTTACAGATAACAAGGAAACTAAAGAGCCTGTTATTGCAAAGAAGGAGAAAGATATAGTGAAAGCAAAAAAGGACACGGTAATTGAAAAACAGGAAAATAAATCTGAAGAAAAAGCAGTAGAAGTAAAAGAACCCGAAAAAGAGGAAAAAAAGGGTTTGGGAAAAGTTTTGAAAGGACTATTTGGAAAGAAGAATAAGGATAAAAAAGGAGATAGTTCCGAAACTGAAAATAATTGAATACTATAATAATGCAATGCCCAGGTAAGCTCCAACAGCCATTATTATGCAGGAAATAATGGTTCCAATACTTATTGCTATAAAAGCCTTTCTTCTTTGAATTCTCATTAACGCAGCTGCAATTGTTCCCATGTAGGCACCCGTTCCCGGAAGAGGGATCATAACAAATATCATCAATCCCCAAAAGCCGTATTTATCTACTTTGTTTCCTATGCTTTTTTTTGCAATTCTGCATAGCCGAACAACAGCTTTTTTATAATAATTGTTGGGCCAAAGCTTTTGGTTGAAATTATCAATCACCCACATAAATAATGGATAAACGAGAAGATTTGCGAGTAAGCCAATTGTAAAAGCAAGTACCAGGTGAACATCATTAAAAACAGCATAAATAATACCTGCGCGGGCTTCGCCAAAAGGAGAAAGACTAAGTAAAAATGTGTAAAGTAAAATGAGGTTCATATCCGGAACATCACAAATTTAATTGTAAAACTTCATAGAATTTTAAAGCCATAATGCTTTAACACAATATGAGCAAAGGGCATAAAAAAAGGGATGACGGATCATCCCTTAATCAATTGTTGACGTATTAATACCTGCCGTCCTTTTTGTCTTTAGCACGACCTACACCATAACCTACCCCGGCTCCAATTACACCACCAATCACACCACCTAATACACGGTTCTTTTTATTGATGATAGCACCAGCTGCTCCACCGGCAACACCACCTATCACAGCACCTTTGGCTGCTTTACTCCAGCCCTTCTTTTGGGTTGCCTGGGCAGTATTAGAAGAAGTAGATGTTCTGGTTCCACTGCTGCTGCTGGCCGTTGACCTTCTAACAGGTGCGGCACTTCTAACAGGAGCGGCAGCCTGTGCCTGGTTTTGCTGGTTAAATTGCTGCTGCATTAATGCCATTTCATTTTGTGCTTTCCATGCCTGGAATTGAGCAAGGCCCGCAGTATCTAAAACAACAGATTGTTGAGCAGATTCTATCCTGGCAGTATCCGGACTGGTGTTACAAGCTGTAAGTCCACCGGCGATTGCTAATATTGCTAAGAATTGTTTCATAAAATGAGTTTTAAAAAGTAAAATTTTATTCATTACACTGATTTTGCCAACACCATGCCAGTTCAATTTATCTATGTTAAAGGGCCGGGTATTAACAAATATTTCCACACTAATCGCCTGACACTTAACAATTTATACTATAAATTACTCCAGTCCCTTGAAAATACCTTTTGCAGTAAGGGTGTGGTTCGTGCCGAAGCTTCCAGCCTGATCTGCTTTTCTTTTTCTTCAATTTTGCGGAACATAGCTTCGCTTACCATTCCAGCCATCAAAGTGGGCAGGTCAAGCTTAACAAGGTTACCGGTTAAAGATTCTATGGGTTGCGCAATTTTATTCCACTGTTCATTGAGTTTATATTCATTTAAAGCCTGTTGCATAACAGGTACCATTGCAGTTCTTAAACTGTCGCCAATGGTAAACCTTAAATAATCGGTTCCAGCTGTTCCGCCATTTTTTATTATCTGGATGGCATCGCTAAAACTCATTTGCTGAATGCCGCTCACAAAAATGGGAATTGACCGTTGTGCAGATTGTTCAGCAGCTGTACCCAAAGTAGTGGTAAAGCGGTTCACCTGGTTGGTTAATCCTAACTGGTCCAGGGTATTTAAAGTTTTTCTGACAGACTCCGGGAAAATGGAAGCCATAATGGTTTCCTTATTAAATGCGCCGCTCTGCAGGCTTTCTTTTGCTCCAAATTCAAGGAGTTGCCTGATAGCGCTTGCTGCATCCTGCTGGTTTAAAATATAATTTCCAAAACGGGTGCTGCTGCACGAGTAAGAAACCGGCAGCATTAGAGCCAGGAGGATAGGTAGAATTAATTTTTTCATATAGATTTTTTCAAGCATCATAAAAAATCGTGCAGAATTATAATCGAGGCTGTTAAATAATTTTATTTAACAGTAAATCAGCGAATTCGGTCATTTTCATTTTAAAATAGTTTCTTCTACATTTGACCTCCAGCCACTAACTAAACGCAAATTTGAACCCACCGGCAGAAAAGCACAATTTTCCAGGTAAATTTCGCCTGGCCAGATTCATTATCTTCTTCATAGCCATCCTGCTGTTGTTGGCAGGCCTGGCATTTTATTATATCTCAAGGCCCATGAACCCCTTAAAAGGCGGCCGAATTGGGGTTCAAAAAATAAATGAAAACTATTCCTTTACAATTGATGGTAAACCTTTTAAGGTAAAGGGCGGCTCGGGTTTTAGCTATGTAAAGGAGCTGGCTGCAGCCGGAGGAAATACCCTGAAAACCTGGGATACCGCTAATTTGTATAACATACTGAACGAAGCCGGTAAAAATAATGTATATGTTATTGCCGGTTTTTATCTCCCTCCAAGTCATTTTATAAATGAGTTTTATAGCGACAGTGCTAAAACCGGTTTAATGCTTCGATCTTATCTCGACGTGGTAAAAAAATATAAGAATCATCCTGCTTTACTTTCCTGGTGCGTAGGTAATGAACTGGAATTTTCTTTTCATCCTTCAAAGGCTCCATTTTATAAATTTTTAAAACAATTGGTTTCAAACATCCGAAACGAAGATGCCGATCATCCCCTCACAACAACCATAATGGAAAGAATGAATATCCTGGGAATAAAAACCTTTATCCCGGAATTCGATTATCTGTCCATTAATTCCTTTGCCAATTTAAAGCAGTTGAAACCTAAGATCAACGCATTAAAATGGATATGGAACGGTCCTTACCTGATAACCGAATGGGCTCCCATTGGTGGTTGGGAAGCAGAAACAACCGCATGGCATGCACCAATAGAAAATACAAGTACAAAAACAGCAGAGCAGGTATTGGAATATTACAGGAACTATATGCCAGTAAATGACAACCGACTTTTGGGAAGCATGGTATTTTTCTGGGGCACGAAGCAGGAGTATACGCATACCTGGTTTAGTATGTTCGATGAAGAAGGACATCCTTATCAGGCAGTTGAATCTATTACCGCTATTTTTAAGAACACAACACCTTCCTTATTATCGCCACAGGTAAAATTCATGCTGCTGAATGAAAAAGGTGCAAGAGAAAATATTCTGGTAAAGGCCGGATCGCAAAACATTGCCAGGCTGGTACCCGGGCAGAACGCCGATACATCGCAATGGAAATATAAATGGGAAATATTGAAAGAAGACTGGTGGGGCCATCTCAAATCAAAACCCGAAAAACCACCGGCCGAAAATATCCCGTTACATGTTATTGGTGGACTTGCAAAATTCAATGCTCCTCTAAAAGCTGGTCCTTACCGCATTTTTGTAACTGTTACAAATGAAAATGGTTATTCGGCTACTGCCAATACACCATTTTATGTTTTAGATTAATGGAAGTAAAATATACCAGGATATCTGCTCCTTCAAAAATCGAATCCTTTAAACTAAGGATCATGATTGTTGCCGGAGTAATTTCACTTGTTTTTTTTATATCTGAGGTTTTTGCTCCTGCAAACAAAGGCTATGGAATTTTATATATCGCACTATGTATAACACTTGTTTACATGTGCCTGAAATACCTTCACGAGTGGTATCATTATTTTAAAATTTCTGCACCGCCCGTTTTAATGGAAACGGGTAAATATTCAGTTGATATTTTCACCACTTTTTGTGCCGGCGAACCATACGATATGCTGGAAAGGACACTGGCCGGCATTGCATCTATTCGTTACCCGCATACAGCCTTGGTGCTGCGATGAGGAGAATGATGCTGTTGTGAAAGAATTATGCAAAAAGTATGGTATAAATCATATTACACGCACATCAAAACTTGATGCAAAAGCCGGAAACATCAATAATGCTTTAAGATTTGCCAGCGGTGAAATATCTGTGATACTTGATCCCGATCATGTACCCGCACCTGAGTTTCTCGATGTGGTTCTTCCTTATTTTAGGGACGATGATGTTGCATTTGTTCAGGTGGTTCAGGCTTACTATAATAATTATTCAAGCCTGGTGGCAAAAGGTGCAGCACAGCAAACTTACCAGTTTTATGGTCCCATGATGATGTGCATGCATTCCTATGGAACCGTTCAGGCCCTGGGAGCCAATTGTTCGTTTCGCAGGAAAGCACTTGATTCCATTGGTGGACATGCAAGTGGGCTTGCCGAAGACATGCATACTGCCATGCAACTTCACGCCAAAGGATGGAAATCGGTTTATGTTCCTGCCGTAATTGCCAGGGGCCTGGTACCCTCAACCTTATCTGCTTATTATAAACAACAGCTTAAATGGTCGCGGGGCACATTTGAATTACTTTTTCATACTTATCCCAGGTTATTTAGCCGCTTCACAGGTTTTCAAAAACTGCATTACTTCCTGTTGCCATTTCATTATTTTGGCGGGTTTGCATTTTTACTGAACTTCCTCATCCCTGTATTTTCTTTATTTCTTGCCGAGTCGCCATTAACCATGGATTTCACTTCTTTCCTTCTTGCCATCATGCCTTTTGCGGCTATGACAGTTTTGATCAGGCAATACGTTCAGAAATGGGTGGTGGAAGAAAACGAAAGAGGTTTTCACCTTGTAGGCGGATTGTTACAGATTGGAACCTGGTGGGTGCATATACTGGGGATTGTATACACAATCATTGGGAAGAAAGTTCAATACTTACCAACGCCAAAAGATGGCTCGGAAAAAACACCGTTTCAGCTTCATATTCCCAATCTGGTGATCATTCTTATTTCACTGGTAGCTATCATATATGGTTTAAACCTTGACTGGTCGCCATTTTCATTTTTTATGGCCGGCTTTGCACTCCTGAATATTTTCATTCTGTCATTTGTAATATACGCTTCATTGCCGGGGAGGGATGTTTCATCATTGGCAGGAAAAAGCATAACCAGGGCCAAACAGCAATTCTGGAAATTACGTCATACTGCCTACAGAATGGCCAGGAATTATACTTTAATTATTGCTTCAGTGGTTATAATTTTCAGTGTTTACCTACACCTGAATATCAGCAAGGTAAATGAAGTGCACGATATGAAAGTTCCGGGAAATTTTTATCTGGGTACCTTCCCGGCTAATTCAGAACTTAATCATTCTCCCAATTTTAACCAGCCTTCACTACATCCAATATATATCGGCTGGAATGATTCATCATCACAGGATCTTCTTCCACTGGAGCAAATAAAGAATTTGTATCAACAGAACAAGCTTCCATTTATTACCATTGAACCCTGGCTTGAAAACAATAATTTCTTCGCCGGGATTTTATCCGGTAAATATGATGATTTCATTTATTCAATGGCAGCCAAAATTGCCGGATTGAAAGATCCTGTTTTCTTAAGATTTGCACAGGATCCATTCAATAGTAAATTTCAATGGTCTATACCTGCAAACAATTCAGGAAAGGCCTATATAGATGGTTGGAAGTACCTCCATGATAAATTTAATGAAGCAGGTGCATCAAATGTTGTTTGGGTATGGAGTCCCGGGATCGCTGGAAATTCGAAATCCGTTTTCCCCGGCAAAAAATATGTTGACTGGATAGGAGCATCTGTTTTAGATGATGAAGTTTCGATCCGGCGATCGTTTTCCGGTTTATATAAATGGTATCATAACGATAGCATATTTAAATCGGGCCTTCCGGTATTGATCACCGAAGCTGGAACCTTATCTGAAAATAAATTGCAATGGTGGAAAGAAGCCTGGGAAGATATCAGTTCTAATTTTAAAGAGATCAGGGGACTCATTGCATATAATGAAGCTGTGGAATTCAATATGGCCGCCAAACCTAAAGCCACATGGAACTGGAGCGTTGATTCAATTTTTCAATATGCAGAGTTGCCTGAAAATTCAATTCCAGTTTTAAAGGATCTTCAAATAGAAATTCCTGCGGAAACTAATTCCAGGCCCCTGCCGCCAGCGATGCGCGCAACTGTTTACGACAAAGGATATCACTGGTTCCGTAACATTCAGACTGCAAGAATTAAGGTACTCGATGAAGATATAAGGGAAATGAAAAAGCTGGGACTAAATACAATTTTGCGAACAATCCCGGGAACTTATGACCGTAATTTTTTTAAGGCCGCAGCAAATGAAAACATGATGGTTATTCCCCGTCTCTGGGCCGAACTTCCGGTTGACAAACTGTATGATGACGCATTTTTAAAAGAAGAGCAGCATAGATTGGTAGAAATTATTAAAAAATACAGGGATGAAAAGAACATTGTTGCATGGAATATTTCAAATGACGTTTTATCGGATTTAAACATAAGCCTGAACAAACCAGAGATCAATACCTATAAACTGAAATATTTAAAATGGCTGCAGCAACTGGTAACTAATATTAAAAAGGAAGATGACCGGGCAATAACAGTAAATGTTGTATTGAATGAATTCTTTGAGCAAAGCATCAATGACTATTTAAAATACATTCCGGCCGATAGGTTTTTGGTTGTGGTGGAAGAAAAAAATGCGGAATTTATACCGGGCAGCCTGCCTGGAAGAACTTCCTGGGGCATGGTAGATCCTCTGCTATGGTCTGCCATAAGGGCAAATAATTTTATTATTCCTTCATGGCAGGATCAGCAAACTTCGGCATTTGTTTCGGTTAATGGATTGCTTGATTTTAATGGAAGAAAAAAGCTACGCTATCACAAAGTTTTTATGCATTTAAATAAGCCCGCTTTGGTTTCGCACATTCCCGAGGCAAACATTCTTATTCCAGGGAAATATGCATTCGAAGGAGAGGAAATGTATTATCATGCTCTTGTAAAAAATAAAGAAGGTGAATGGGAAATAGCTTCGCGTTCGGGCTTACCTTATAAATATGAATGGTACCTGGTTCAAAACGACCAGTTTGGGAATGCAACAACTATTAAAATGCTGGGCAAGGGGTATTCTGTAACCATAAAAATGCCTGCAAACCCGGAAAGATATCGTTTATACCTTCAGGTTATATCAGGAAATAATACTGGTACAAGTATTTCTGAAATGTCCCTTCCTTTTGATTGATTAGTATCTACGTATTTGTTAGATGGAACGAAGTTCTCCGCTCTCACGCTCCACACTTCGCTCTTATTAATACCGCCTGTTACGGTTATTGTTGTTGTTATTGAACCTGTTACCGCCTCCACCGCCACCGCGATCTTCAGCTTTTTTTACAACAAGGGGTTTTTTGCCCAGGGAGATATCATTTAGGTGTTCTATTGCATCAAGGCCATCCTGCTCATTTTCAAATTCTACAATTCCAAAACCCCTGCTTTTACCGGTTTCCCTGTCCATAGTAACTTTTGCAGAAATTACTTTACCAAATTTTTCAAAAATCTCCATCAGTTCATCATCATAGAGATCGTACGGAAGTCCGGCAACAAAAAGTTTCATGGTCTAAATTAGTGTTCGAAGGTAAAACATTTCATTTCAGAATGAAAACCTTTCTCATATTAAGAATAATTTTATGGTGAAAGCTGAATGCAGGCCGGCCGGTAATAGCAGTTGTTTTTTCCTTTGTGATTGCTCGACCTCATTTTGGCACGGTCCAACAATTGTATATTCTGGTTATCCATGACCGTCAGAGCCTCCATTTATACTAATATTTGTAAACCGGGATTTATTTTATCCCTTGCGTTTGCAGTTTTCTTATCAGGAACCCTATGTGCCCAGGAACTTCCGTTTAAGCAAAAGCGTATTTTCTTCCCGCATCCCATGAACAAAAAAACAGAACTTTCTCTGGGTTTTATTGCTACAACCCTGATTCATGAGATTACCGAAGAAGTAAGGTTCAGGATTCCCGCTGCCGACATTCATTTTTTGAGAAATATTAAGGGCAAATGGTACCTCGACAGCCGGTTAAATATCCAGGTTTTTCAAAACAGTATCAGTTTGGGTCCGCGCTGGGCAACCAAGCTTTCCGACAGGTTAACAATGGGGCTGGGAAATGATTTTGCATTTTGGGTAGGTTTTATAAATCAACAGGGATATAAAACCAACGGCCGCGGATTCTTAAACCAGCCAAACATAAGTTTTGGATATTTAATTGATAAAAACATCCTTCTTTCCGTAAAAGCCGAATCCCTGATGAGTTTTGGCAAAAACACGTATGCCGGGGGAACCCGTATTTCAAGAGACTATAAATTATTTAACGGATCATCCTATACAGTTAGCCTGGAGCAGCCATTTTTTGCAGATAAAACTATTTCGCTGAGTTTTCGTGCTATTTATACAAACTTTTTATGGCAAACCTGGGCGCTGTTTCAGAATTATGACCGAAACCTTTTTTATCCACAGGTAATTGTAGGAGTTATACTATGAAAGTTGTTTGTTTAATTATAATGATTTTATTAATGGGTTCATGTAAAAGAAACTTTGAAGCACCTGTGCCTGATACAGCATGGGAAGAATTCGATAATGCTCCTGCCGACGTGCTTCCACATGGAGCAATGAATAAAATGGAAGGGGTGTACACTATTACTAATGGTGCCGAAGCCTTTGGTCCACTGGGTGTTATTAAATGGAGTTATACAAAACTGGCAGCGGATACCATTTTCCATTTGTCCATATTTACCGAAACCGACATCACACATTTTATTTGTGAAGCAAGGAAAAAAGACAGCGCCATCCTGCTAAATGGATATTGGCGAAAACTTTCAGGAACATCAACAGGCAAGGTTCGGCTGGCCATAACTGCTGAAAATGGTGCCGATCATCTTTTCAGTTCCAACCCCAATACCCCTGTTAACGGTATCATTATAGCCGGTGTTTATGGCGAGGGCGATTATATGCCCGCTATCCCGATCGGTTTTTCGTATGCCCGCCCTTTAAATAAGTCCCAGCCTTTTGAAATCATCGCTCACAGAGGCGGCGGCCGTAATGCCGACCTCCTTCCTGCATCTGAAAATTCAACCGAAATGCTTTTACTCGCTGCGAGGTTAGGTGCTACAGGGGTAGAAATAGATGTGAGAATGACAAAGGATAATATACCTGTTCTATATCATGATGAAACCTTAAATGAAAGACTGGTTGAGAAAAACGGAATGTTGGGACCCATAGATAATTTTACCTTTCAACAGCTTACCGCTGCTGTTCGTTTGAAAAGAGGAGGAAAGATCCCCACACTGCGTGAAGGATTACAAACCATACTGGATTGTACACCTATTAAATACGTTTGGCTGGATGTGAAATACCACGGCAGCCTGGAAAAGGTAAGGGCCCTCCAGGAAGAATTCATGCAAATGGCTGCTGCCATGGGCCGTCCGCTGGAGATTACTATTGGCATTCCTGACGAAGACGTTTATAATAATTTTAAACTGCTTCCCAACTACCAGCAAATTCCTTCACTTGTGGAACTGGATCCCGAACAGGCCACAGCTGTAAATGCAAGAATTTGGGCGCCTATGTTCACAAGCGGACTTCAAAATGATGAGGTTGCTGCCATCCAGGCCCAGGGACGAAGGGCTTTTGTGTGGACCGTTGATGGCGCTAATAATGTGCGAAAATTTATGTACGAAGGGAAGTTTAACGGCATCTTGTCTAACCAACCTTCAATTGTTGCTTATTATTACTATGCGAAACTTTAAAAGCTTATTCCTGGTATTTTTTCTCTTGTCAGGTTTCTATGGAGATGCCCAGGATGACATTAACAACAATAAGCGGAAAAGAGGGCAATATTCCCTTGTAGCTTACGTTGGAGGTGGGGTTGGCTATTATTTTTCGGTTGCCGGAGTTCCTTCTTATTTAAATCCGCAGGTTTCAAAATATAGTCCTGTTTCATCCATCAGGATCATGTGGCACCCCGATCATCTTGTGAGAGTGGGCGTTGAAACAGGGCGATTAAGATTTCTTTCCTACAGGTTTAAAGATTCTGTTGGAAATGAAGGCAGGATAATGGTAAATGCCGTTCCGCTATTGGTAGAGTGGTCCATGGCAGTAAAAGAAAGATTGCACCTGTTTGCAGGTTCAGGCGTTTATTTTCTTACTACCAAAATGAATTACGCAGGCGAAGCAAGATCGAAAAAGTTGAGTATAGGGTGGATGGCTGCTGCAGCATATATGCAGCCGCTAAGTAAGGACCTTAACCTGGGAATGGAACTAAAGTGGATGGATGCAGCTGAAACAACGGATGGATCATTCGTTTTGCAGTTGCAATTGGTTTGGCGGTTCTTAAAATGGTAAATATCCTTTATGCAAAAATTTTTCCTGGTTCTTTTCCTGGGCTTTTCTTCCCAGCTGTTAGCTCAAACAGATTCTTCTAACAAATGTTCCAAAACTTTGATGGCTTTCGCCAGCGATACCCAGGCGCCAATGTGGGTTGAAACCATCGTTTTAAAAGCAAATAACAATCGTGCGGCTACAAAAAGGCTGTTTCATGATATTGCAGAAAAAAAACCTGCTTCCCTGTTTATTCTTGGCGATGTAGTGAACCTTGGTTACAGCAACCGCCAGTGGAAGCCAATGGATGGATATCTTAAAAAATTAAGAGGCGAAGGAATTGAAGTGCATGCTGCATTAGGGAACCACGAGGTAATGGGCAGGTCAAAAGCAGGTCAGCGTAAATTCCAGGAAAGATTTCCCAACCATGTTAAAACCGGTTTTGTTGAAGTGGTGGACTCTGTTGCTGTTGTATTACTCAATTCTAATTTTAAAAAATTAAGTGGAGCAGAAGATCTTCAGCAGGTGGAATGGTACTCTAAAACATTAAGGCAACTGGACGAAGATTCATCTATTGTTTTTATTATTTCTGCCTGCCATCATTCGCCTTACACCAACAGCAAAATTGTTGGCGCCAGCAAAGATGTACAGCAAAGATTCATTAAGCCATTTATGGAGTCGCCAAAAAGTAAATTGTTCCTTTCTGGCCATTGTCATGGTTTTGAACATTACAATTTCAAAGGAAAAGATTTTATGGTAATTGGTGGTGGTGGCGGATTGCATCAACCACTGAAAACAGATGGCGATTTTGATGATCTTGCTGTTGAATACAAACCTATGTTTCATTACCTGACAGTTGAAAGAAAAGGAAATCGCCTGGAACTTCTTTCCTATAAACTGGATAATGATTTTAAAACTTTTGAAAAAGGACTTGCTTACAACATAAACCTTGAAACTGCTGTGGGCAATGATGTTGCTTCGAAACAGGCTGAAACAAACAATACCGGTAATTAATTTTCCGGAAATACTTTTTCAGGAATTATAGCAAGGTTCCATTACCTGCATATTACAATACTGTATAAAAGGGTTCTTGTTTTCAGACCATTGCATTTTTCTTTTTAATCATTTTCAAAAACCGCATCATTAATAGAATGGATGCAACGGTAAGCCCTGAAATAAATCCAAGCCACATGCCCGCTGCTCCCATGTTAAAATAGAATGCAAGAACATATCCCGAAGGTAACCCTACCACCCAATAGGCAATGGCAATTAAAAAGGTGGGAACTTTCACATCTTTTATTCCTCTTAATAACCCTGCACCTATAGCCTGGGTGCTGTCGGAAATCTGGAACACGGCTGCAAACAGCAAAAGCAAAGAAGCCAGTTCTACCACCTGCAATTCTTTATTGAAAAATAGGGGAAGCTGTTCACGAAAAACGGTAAAACAAATGGCGCAAAAAACTCCATAGATCAATGCAGTTAGCAAGGTGCTTTTTCCTATAATGCTGATCTTTGGCCAGTTGCTTCTTCCAAAAGCATTGCTTACCCTTATGGATCCTGCCTGTGCCAGTCCCATTGAAACCATAAAAGTAAAAGCAGCGCAACTAAGCGCAATCTGGTGAGCTGCCTGCGCCACCGCGCTAATCGTTCCAATAATAATTCCCGAAACTGCAAATGCTCCGGCTTCCATGCTTATTTGCAGGCTGCTTGGAATTCCAATTCTCAAAAGTTCACGCAGTGTCCTGTAATTGATATGCCATTGCCTTTTGCTAACCTTAATATACCTTTTAAACGTTTTATGTTTTAAAATAATCCATGCAAGTGCAATAAAAATCAGGGTGCGTGTAATAAGTGTTGCCCAGCCGGCGCCTACCAGTTCCAGTCGTGGTAAGCCCATGTTGCCATAAATAAATCCCCAGTTTAAAAAAATGTTCAGCGGCATTGAAAGCAGCGATAACATCATGGCTGTTTTGGTATATTCCAGTCCGTCGGTAAACTGTTTCAACGTCATGAAAAGCAACATGGGTATTATGGAAAATCCCATAAGTTCCATATAAGGCTGCGCCAGTTCCACCACTTCAGGATCCTGTTTTAGGTATGGTAAAAGGTATTTGCTTAAAACCATCACCAGCGCAATCACTACGGCAGTAATGGAACAGATCCAGAAACCATTATACAAATAATGTGAAACGGCTGCGCTGTCGCGCCTTCCATGCGCCATGGAAACCATTTGCGAAACAGAAATCGTCATTCCTATTCCTAATACAAAAGGAATGTTCATAACATTGATCACCAGGGCCGATGCGGCAAGATGCACGTAAGAAATAGATCCCACCATGGCAGAATCAATAATGTGCAATGCCATCTGTGCCAGTTCTCCAATTATTATGGGAAATGCTAGTATTAAAGTTTTGCCGGCCTCTTTGCGCATGGTGGTTGTTGTGGCAGCGAAATTAATCATCCAGGTAACGCGCTTTACATTTAAAGAACACTGCTAAAGCAAATTGAATGCTGAAAGTATGTTTATACTGGGATGAATGAGGATCTGGCGTTTAAAAGATCTGTTTCTCGCACCCACTCTTCGCCCTTACACTGCTCAAAACCTGCCTATATTTGTCCATCATAAAACAGGAATATGAACAATAAATTCGTTGAACGCATCAGTTTAGAAATAAAGGAAATTAAGGACGCAGGTTTGTATAAAACTGAAAGGATCATCAGTTCTGCACAGGGAGCAGAAATTACCGTGAACGGTAAAAAAGTGCTGAACTTTTGTGCCAATAATTATCTTGGACTTTCTTCTCATCCAAAAACGCTGGAAGCAGCTCATAAATACCTCGACAGCCATGGATATGGTATGAGTTCAGTGAGATTTATTTGCGGAACCCAGGATATTCACAAAGAACTGGAATCGAAACTTGCCAGCTTTTTGGGAACGGAAGACACAATATTATACGTAGCTGCCTTTGATGCAAATGGTGGTGTATTTGAGCCTTTGTTTAACGAGAAGGATGCCATTATTTCTGATGCGCTTAACCATGCTTCCATCATTGATGGTGTTCGCTTATGCAAGGCACAGCGATACCGTTACGAGCATAATAACATGGAAGACCTGGAAGCAAAACTTAAAGAAAGCCGTGATCTCAGGAGCCGGATCATTGTAACAGATGGCGTATTCAGCATGGATGGAACTATTGCCCAACTCGACCGCATCTGCGATCTTGCAGATCAATACGACGCTATTGTAATGGTTGATGAAAGTCATGCTTCCGGCTTTATGGGAAAAACCGGCAGGGGCACGCACGAGTTCAGAAATGTTATGGGTAGAATAGATATTATTACGGGAACGCTGGGTAAAGCTTTGGGAGGTGCATCAGGTGGATTTACAAGTGGAAGAAAGGAGATCATTGAAATACTCAGGCAGCGCAGCAGGCCTTATTTATTCTCCAACACGCTTGCGCCTTCCATTACAGGCGCAAGTATTGCTGTTCTGGACCTTTTAACAGAATCAACAGATCTACGTGATAAGCTGGAAAAAAATACAAAACATTTTCGTTCAAAAATGACAGAAGCCGGTTTTGATATTAAAGCAGGTGAGCACCCAATAGTGCCCATCATGCTCTATGATTCTGTTCTTGCAGCAAAATTTGCCGATGAACTTTTAGCGGAAGGAATTTATGTGATAGGATTCTTTTATCCTGTTGTTCCAAAGGGGCAGGCCAGGATACGCGTGCAGATAAGTGCGGCACATGAATCAAAACATCTGGATCATGCAATTGATGCATTTACCAGGATCGGTAAAAAGCTGGGTGTGATTGGCTAATTTGCAATTTTGAAAAATTGGAAAATTGGAAAATTCATTTTCCAATTTTCCAATTATCTTATTTTCCAATTCAGGAAATCTTCAAATTAAGATTCCTGCTGGCTTCCTTCAGTGTTTCCGGTTCAACATTTCTTCCCGAGATCACTACCAGTATCCTGTCGTTTGCAAGAAAGGTAAGTGTGTGAATCTTTGTGTCTGCCTCAATTTTTTCAATTGCTTTTCCTCCATTCAGATCAATAGTACTTATAGAAAAAAGTGAATCTCTTTTTTCAACACCCAGGTTTTCCTGGTACATAGATGAAAATATCTTTGCACCTTCCTTGCCCGAGCAATCATAAAAACTAACTGTATAATTTGTTTTACTGTTTTTTTCATAATCAGCCCTTGCAATTCCATAGCCTAGTGAACTCGATAAATTCACATTTGTTCTTTTAATTGAATTGATTTCTTTGGGCAGTAAATTTCTTAACTCTTCAAGATCAATAGCCTCCATTGATTTCAGGCTTTCTAATTTTTGTTTTTTAGGATCAATTGTTTCTGCTACGCTTTTTACCTGCGCCTGCTCATCTTTAGCAGGCTCTGTTTTTTCCGAACACGAAACAAAATAAAAAAGCATGGCTATCAGCATTAATTTTTTATTCATATGCTTGTTTTTAGTTGATGGAGTTGCTTTAAATTAAACCTTAAATATGGCAATTGCAATAGCAGCCGCCTGATATTTCCCTAAGTAAATTCTTTGCTGTTCTAATATCTTTGGTATTATGAAAAAATACCTTTTGTTTCTGTTGCTTTTCCCTTTCAACCCGGCTTTCGCACAGGAATTTCCGGCAAATTTCGCCGGTGAATGGGAAGGTGAACTTTTATGGTTCAAAAAGGGAAATCCTGTTCCGCAAAAGATAAATATGCAGTTGAAGATTTTTCCGGATACCGCAGGAAATTATGCCTGGCAGATTATTTATGGAGATGCAAATACCGATGCCCGTCCTTATACCTTGAAACCTGTAAATATAACTTCAGGCCACTGGCAGATTGATGAAAACAATGGAATTATTCTGGACCAATTCTGGAGCGGGAACCGTTTTTCGGGTTCCTTTTCCATTTTAAATTCAATTATTACGAATTCTTATTACCTGGAAAACGGAGATCTGCATGTTGAATTTTATTCTTTTGAAACAGAACCTCTCAATACCACGGGTGGAAAAGATCCTGGAATTCCCAGTGTTCAAAGCTATTCCATGAAAAGTTTTCAAAAAGCAATTCTTAGCAAAAGAAATTAACAAGCCTGCATCTTGCTACCTTTGCAAAAATTTTAGAAATGCGTTTATTTTCTCTGGCCTTTATTCTGTTGCTGGTGGGTTGTACGCCTAATAATGTTGATGTTAATAATGATCTGGGAAAGCATTTTGAAAAAAATAATGCTAAAGGTTGTTTTGCATTATTGGATAATGGTACTGGCAACATTACTGTTTTTAACCTCGAACGCTATCGCGATAGTGCTTATTTGCCTGCTTCAACATTTAAAATTGTAAACGCCCTGGTGGGATTGCAAACAGGTCGCATTTCCAGCGATTCCATGGTTATTCCCTGGGATGGCAGGCAAAGAGAAATCGCTGCATGGAATAAAGACCTGACTATGTATGAAGCCTTTCGTGTTTCTTCGGTTCCCTATTTCCAGGAAGTAGCACGCCGTATTGGCAAAGATACCATGCAATACTGGCTCGATTCACTGAGCTATGGTTCAAAAAAAATATCTGCTGCCATTGATACTTTCTGGCTGGATGGTTCACTTACCATTACTCCGGATGAACAATTAGGATTGGTAAAGCGTTTGTATTTTAACCAGCTTCCTTTTCATAAAATCAATATGGAATTTGTAAAACGTGCCATGCTTATGGAAGATAAACCCGAATACAAGCTGGCTTATAAAACCGGTTGGTCGGGATGGGATGAAGCCAGACAAAAACACCTTGGCTGGATCATTGGATGGGTGGAAGAAAACAGGCATCCTTATTTCTTTGTTCTAAACCTTGAATCTAACAACAAAGATTTTAATATGACGGAAGCCCGGCTGAATATTCTGAAAGGCATATTAGATGAATTAGGCTTCCTCAAAGGAAGGCGATAGTTTTATTAATCATTATTTTTATTTAAGCTTGATGCTGAATCCTAGCATATTCTTTGCTTAAAAAAAATAGTTTGAACTGGCAATATCAATATCCGCAGGCCTTTTATTTACTGGCACTGGTACCTTTACTGGTAGTTTTTTATTTATTGTACAGGCAATGGAGAAATAAAAGCATTAAAAAAATAGGAGATAAAAGGTTAGTGCAAAACCTGATAGCTTCTCACTCCGTTAAAAGATCCCTTTTAAAATTTATTGCTGTTTCAATTGCATTCATCATAGGAATTATTGCGCTGGCAAACCCTCGCAAACCGGATGAATCATCTTCCGATGTTAGAAAAGGTATTGATATAGTTGTTGCTTTGGATGTTAGTAATTCCATGCTGGCCGGCGACATTCCTCCTGACCGTATAACGCGGGCCAGGCATTTTATTACAGAACTGGTTGACCAGGTTCCAAATGATCGTATTGGACTGGTGGTATTTGCCGGCAATGCTTATGTTCAAATGCCTTTAACCTTCGATAGAACGGCTGCAAAAATGTATGTTTCCGCAGTCGGTCCCCAGGCAATTGCCGCCCAGGGTACCAGTCTTTCCGATGCACTCACCAAAGCCGACCTGGCTTTTGGCGAAGAATCAGAACGATTTAAATCTATTATACTGATCACTGATGGTGAAACGCATGATGAAGGTGTATTTGAAAAACTGGAAGAACTGGTTGCAAAAGGAATTATGATCAATACGCTTGGACTTGGATCCCCGGGCGGAGCTACTATAATGGATCCGGAAACCAGGCAGCCTAAAAAGGATGAATCGGGTCAGGTAATTGTTTCAAGGTTAAATGAAGAAATTTTAAAGCAGCTTGCGGTTCAAACAAATGGAACATATATTAAACTCGAAAGTGCTGAATCTGCAGTGAACACTATTTTATCGCAATATCAAAACATCGAAAAAAAAGCATTAAGCGATACATCTTTGTTTAATTACCAGTCCTTTTATATGTGGTTCGCTTTACCAATGCTCATTTTATTGTTGGCAGAACTTTTTATTTCCGAGAGAAAAAGTAAAATAAATTGAAGACCTTATTTTCCATATTATTGTTTTCAATTGCCATTATAGCTTTTGCCCAATCTGCAAATGGCTTCATTAAACAAGGCAATCTTTTTTATAAAGAATCCAAATTCGATCTTGCCGAAGCGCAATATCGCCTGGCTTTGACCGAAGATCCTTCCAGTACTGAAGCACAGTTTAACCTTTCCAACGCCCTGCACCAGCAAAAAAAATATGATGAAGCAAGACAGTTGCTGGAAAAACTTCAAACACTTAATATGGACAGCAGCATCCGCTCCATGTCGGCTTATAACCAGGGTGTGGCATATACAAAGGAAAAAAAGCTGGCTGAAAGCATAGCAGCATATAAGCAGGCGCTTCGTATGAATCCGGATGACAAACAGGCCAGGGAAAATCTTCAGAAAGCTTTGCAGGAGCAGAAAAAACAACAAAGCCAGAGCCAGTCGCAAAGCCAGCGTTCAAGTATGGACGAATCGGATGCCGATCGGAAACTGAGATTATTGCAGGAAAAAGAAAAAAAGATCAGGCAAAGAAACCAGCGAAATAATTCAAATACAGGCGGCGGGGGATCAAAAGATTGGTAAAAATTTGATTTTGAGGTGAATTAGTCTTTTTGCTGCTTTACAAGATTTACTTTTGCCAAGGCCCGGAAAACTTCCCGCCAGCAAGCTTATGCAGTTGTATTGTCAAAGTTTAACCGAATATAAAAGAATGCCCACCAGGGAAGTGAAAGTGGGCGACCTCCTGCTAGGCAATTTTCATCCAATTCGTATCCAAACCATGACAACCACCGATACCATGGATACGCTTGCAACGGTTGAACAATCTATCCGTTGTATTGAAGCAGGCGCCGAACTGGTAAGAATTACTGCTCCCTCAAAAAAAGAAGCCGAGAATTTATTGAATATAAAAAATGAATTGCGTCGCCGCGGATATACCACACCGTTGGTTGCCGATATTCATTTTACACCCAATGCAGCCGAAATCGCAGCCAGGATCATTGAAAAAGTAAGAGTGAATCCGGGTAATTACGTAGATAAAAAGAAATTTGAACTGATTGAATATTCGGATGCGGATTATATTGAAGAAATTGAAAGGATCACGCAAAGATTTACACCTCTTGTAAAGATCTGTAAAGAATACGGCACGGCCATGCGCATTGGAACCAATCATGGTTCTTTAAGCGACAGGATCATGAGCCGCTATGGCGATACACCAATTGGTATGGTGGAAAGTGCCATGGAATTTTTGCGCATTGCCAGGAATGAGAATTATCACAACATTGTTCTTAGTATGAAAAGCTCCAACCCACAGGTTATGGTGCAGGCATACAGGTTGCTGGTAAAAACAATGTTTGATGAATTTGGAGAAACTTACCCGCTTCATCTTGGTGTTACAGAAGCAGGAGATGGTGAAGATGGGCGCATTAAAAGTGCTATTGGAATTGGTTCACTGCTTGAAGATGGCCTGGGTGATACCATTCGCGTTTCTCTTACCGAAGATCCGGAACTGGAAATACCAGTTTGCAGGGATATAGTAAAACGATATTCAATCTTCAACAAAAGGAATGAAGCAAAGGCCATCATTCCTTCCATGGAAAAAATTACTTTCAATCCTTTCCAGTATAAAAAATGGGAAACCTTTCCGGTTGCCAATGTTGGAGGATCGAACCTGCCTGTTGTAATTGCAGATCTGAGTAAACTAGAAAACATCTCACCTTCCGATCTTGAAAGTATAGGTTACCAGTACGATGCAGAAACCGATAAGTGGAATATTTCAGATACGGCTGCCGATTATATTTTTACGGGTCATCATATACTTGATTTCGCACTTCCCGGCACTTTAAAAGTTATTGTTTATCCTGCTGCATGGTTAAGCTTGCAGGAAAACATCAATCCTGCAACAGAAGGTAAGTATTATCCCATTTTTGAAGATTCAGGATATATAAAATCTCCATTTAAATCTGGTTTGCTCAACTTTGTAATGGTTGACTGCTTCAGTAATGAATCTCCAATTAATGACTTTACATTTTTAGATGAACTGGCTAACGATCCTAAAGTAGTTATTTGTTTAAGCAGCCTGCATCCGCATGCCATGCCTGCTGTAAGAAGAATGCTTTTTGAATTCAGGGAGCGCGCTATAAAGAACCCTGTTGTATTTATAGTTGACAGCAACTGGAATACCGCCGACGAACACCTCATTCATTACGCAACCGAAACCGGTGCATTATTTCTTGATGGATGGGGCGATGGTATCTGTATTGGAATGACAGCCGAAAGTTACAATGCGCAGTTAAATAATTTGCTGAATGTTAGTGGAAGGAATTACCAGCGATCTGGTACTGTGGAGAATTTTTTGAACAATACAGCCTTCAGCATTTTGCAGGCAACGAGAATAAGAATTTCAAAAACCGAATATATCAGCTGTCCCTCATGCGGTAGAACATTGTTTGATCTCCAGGAAACCACGGCAAGGATCCGCAAAGTTACACATCATCTTAAAGGAGTGAAAATCGCCATTATGGGCTGCATTGTTAATGGGCCCGGCGAAATGGCCGATGCCGATTTTGGATATGTGGGCAGTGGGCCCGGGAAGATCACACTGTATAAAGGAAAAGAAGTGGTAAAAAGAAATGTTCCGAGCGAAATCGCTGTTGAAGAGCTCATCAACCTGCTGAAAGAAAACAACGCCTGGATAGAAATACCAAAACTAATCACTAATAATAATTAATACTTTATGAAAAAAATGCTCCTTTTTTTAGCTGTTGCTGCAACCACTTTAACCAGTTGCTTAGATACAGTGGAAGAATTTACAATTGCCGCCGATGGTTCGGGAACTTATCATTCCACTATAGATATGAGCGGTATGATGGAAATGATGGAAACCATGGCTGCTATGGATAATTCTGGAAACAATGATTTTAGCAAAATCAGTGACAAAGATGTAGACAGTTCCATTCACCTGGCTCCATTTGTTGATACAGCTTCCGATCTTACCGCCGAACAGAAAAGATTGTTCCGCGATGCTGAAATGTCGGTGAAGATCAACAAGAAAGAGAAAATATTTAAAATGGGCATGTTGTATCCTTTTAAATCACTGGAAGATGTAAACAGGATCATTGCTTTAAGCGCAGAAGGGAAAGGTGTTGGAATGCATAATAAATCAAACAAGGCAAATAATCCAATGGCTGCAATGGGCGACGATGGTAAGATGCCCGCTGGTTCGGATTATTTTATTGTAACATTTAAAGATGGGTTGGTTGAAAGGAAGATTGATGAGAAAAAGCTTGCTGAATTTAAAAGCAATCCCGAAATGCAGCAGATGCCTGAAATGGAAGGCATGCTCGAGGGGATTTCGTATAAAACAGTTTTCAAACTTCCCCGACCTGTAAAGAATATTGTAGGTGAAAAAGTAGTTTTGTCCGAGGATAAAAAAACTGCCACCATCAAATCTACGCTTGCCGATCTTATTAATAACCCTGGTGACCTTGCTTTTAAGATCGAATATTAATTTCTAAATATTTTATTTGATGAATGCCGGGCCTCCCCGGCATTTCTTTTATATATGCATTGTTCTTTTCCTACAATAGTTAATTTGCAGTATGCACACAGATTTCCTGGTTATTGGTTCGGGCATAGCTGGCCTAACGTATGCTTTAAAAATTGCTGAACGTTTTCCTCATAAGAAAGTAACCATTCTTACCAAGGCTGCCGCCGATGAAACAAATACCAAGTATGCGCAAGGAGGAATAGCCGTGGTGAACGATATGGAGAATGATAGTTTTGAAAAGCATATCGAGGATACCCTTATTTCAGGTGATGGACTTTGTGATCCGCAGATCGTTGAAATGGTTGTAAAGGAAGGTCCTGCCCGTGTTCAGGAAATCATTGACTGGGGTGCCAATTTTGATAAAGGTCCGGAAGGGGAATATAAGCTTGGCAAAGAAGGTGGTCATTCCGAGTTCAGGATCATTCACTATAAAGATGTAACCGGCCTTGAGCTCGAACGTGCTTTGTTAACTGCCATTGACCGTGCACCCAATATTGAAATGATTAAACATTGTTTTGTTGTTGACATCATTACGCAACACCATCTTGGCTACCTTGTAACCAAATCCACTCCCGACATTACCTGCTATGGCGTTTATATTTTAAATGCAGAAACCAATCGCATAGAAAAAATTCTTTCCCGCATAACCATGCTGGCCACAGGTGGCAATGGACAGGTTTATCGAACCACCACAAACCCTGCCATCGCTACAGGCGATGGTGTTGCAATGGTATACAGGGCAAAAGGAAGAATTGAGAACATGGAGTTCATACAGTTTCATCCCACTGCCCTTTATGAACCGGGAAAGAGAGGACAGGCTTTTTTAATTACGGAAGCCGTAAGAGGTGATGGAGGAATTCTTCGTAATATCAATGGAGAGGCATTTATGAAGCGCTACGATCCGCGGGAGGATCTTGCACCAAGAGACATTGTTGCCAGGGCAATTGATAATGAAATGAAAATTACCGGGACCGAACATGTTTACCTCGACTGCACCCATATGGATATGGTTAAGTTCATGGAACATTTTCCCAACATTCATGTAAAATGTTTATCAGTGGGTATTGATGTTTCTAAAAATTATATTCCTGTGGCACCTGCTGCGCACTATAGTTGTGGAGGAATAAAAACCGATGAATGGGGCAGAAGTTCAATCCGGTTCTTATACGCCTGTGGCGAGTGTGCCAGCACCGGCCTGCACGGAGCAAACAGGCTGGCAAGTAACTCTTTGCTGGAAGCAATGGTTTTTGCACACCGTTGCTTTATCGACAGTGTGAATTCTATTGAGAAAGTGAAAGAATTCCCCGAAATACCTGACTGGAATGCAGAGGGCACATCCGAACCAAAAGAAATGATCCTGATAACCCAAAGTTTAAAAGAATTGCAACAGGTAATGAGCGACTATGTTGGCATTGTTAGAAATAATGTGCGACTGAAAAGAGCTATGACCAGATTGGATTTATTGTTTAACGAAACCCAGGATCTTTACCAGGCTACCACTGTTTCGCCCCAGTTGCTTGAACTAAGAAATATGATCACTGTAGGATACCTGATTGTTAAGGGGGCGGGTTTTAGAAAAGAAAGCAGGGGATTGCATTATAATGTTGATTATCCGTTCAAAGCTAGTCTTGTAGAAAACATAGTACTTTAGTTTTATCCTCTATTACCTTCGCCTGATGTATCATCTTGTTTATGCAGTTATTTATGTTTTTTCCCTTTTACCTCTCAGGGTGTTATATATTTTTTCCGATCTCATTTACGTGTTGGTGTATAGATTTCTGAAGTACA
Source organism: Bacteroidota bacterium (assembly GCA_023429985.1). Classification (GTDB taxonomy): domain Bacteria; phylum Bacteroidota; class Bacteroidia; order Chitinophagales; family Chitinophagaceae; genus Flavisolibacter. The sequence continues at coordinate 26,499 of JAEZCV010000150.1, forward strand.
GGAAAGATATTGTGAGAAATAATTTAAAGATCGCGTTTCCTCATAAATCCGAATCTGAAATTGAAAGAATAGAAAAGCAGTTTTACCGGAATTTAATGGATACAATGATTGAAACCATTAAGTTATTTAGTGCCGGCGAACGTTTTTTAAATAAACGTGTGAAAGCTGATATGTCTTTCTTCGACAGGTTCTATTTTGAAAAACAAAAGATACAGGTGCATCTTGGGCATAACTTTAATTGGGAAATTTTTAATTTATATGGCGGCATTCATGCTAAACAAAAGCTGATCGGTGTTTATATGCCGCTGAAAAGTTCACTGGCAGACCGGCTGTTTTTAAAAATGCGTTCAAAATTTGGAACTGTGCTGGTGCCGGCAACAAAAATGAGAGCAGGACTTTTACCGCATAGAAATAATGCATACATACTGGGTTTAATTGCCGACCAAACGCCTGCACATCCGGATAATGCTTACTGGGTAAATTTTTTTGGAAGACCTACAGCATTTTTGCGCGGACCAGAGAAAGGAGCAAGGGCAGCCAACCTTCCCGTGGTTTTTTGCCACAGTACCAGCAGCAAAAGAGGGTATTACCAGTTACATTTTCAAATGCTGGCAGAACGACCCGCAGAATTAAAAGAAGGTGAGCTCACTACGCGATATGCTGCAATGCTGGAACAAACCATTTCCCACCATCCTGAAATGTGGTTATGGAGTCATAGAAGATGGAAACATGAATGGAAACCCGACTATAAAATTTATGCATAAGAAGCAGGCTTTTGCCTGCTTCTTTTAATTTAAAACAGAAGCTTCTTTTTCTGTTTTTATTTTTTCCTGTTCCTTGATTTTATTCCATCCGCCTAATACATTTCTCAAATTGTGAAATCCCTCTTTCTTTAACAGCGAAGCTGCAATTACACTTCTGTATCCACCTGCACAATGAACATAAACATTGTGTTCGTCTTCAATGGCCGACATATTTAAAGGATCGGTAAGTTCATTTAAAGGAATATTCAAAGCATCTTTCACATGTTCATCGGCATATTCCGAAGGTTTCCTTACATCCAGTACCAGCAGGTTTTCATCAAATGGAAAGTCCATTGCCATTTCATCTGCTTCTATGTCAATGATCATATCATATTCTTCACCCGAATTTTTCCAGGCTTCAAAACCATTTTTCAAATGACCGGCAATTTTGCTGAATCCTACCCTTGCAAGCCTGATAATGGTTTCTTTTTCCTTACCGGCTTCCGTAACCAGGATAATTTCTTTGTTAAACGGCAGGATGCTGCCCGCCCATTCGGCAAATCTTCCTTCCAAACCTATAAATATGGATCCGGGAATAAAGGCTTGTGTAAAAATATCTGCTTTACGTGTATCGAGTATAACAGCGCCATTATCGCGAAGGGTGAGGAATTCGGAAACAGAAAGAGCTTGCATTCCCTTTTCAACGATTGTATCCAGTGCTTCATAACCTTCTTTATTAATGCGTGCATTAACCGGGAAATAGCTGGGAGGTTCACCCAGCCCTTCTGTTACTGCTACAATGAATTCTGCTTTGGAACCGGTTTTGAGGGCGTAGTTCGTTAATTTTTCTTCCCCAATTGTACTATAGGTATTCGGACCCAGGTTTTTTCCACAGGAACTTCCGGGGCCATGAGCGGGGTATACAATCACATCATCGTCAAGAGAAATAAGTTTTTTCTGAATGGATTCATACATCATTCCGGCAAGGTCCTCCATGGTAAGATCTTTACCTTTTTGGGCCAGGTCGGGGCGGCCAACATCGCCCACAAATAAAGTGTCGCCGGTAAATACTGCATGGTTCTTACCATTTTCATCTTTTAATAAATAGCAGGATGATTCCAGGGTGTGGCCGGGCGTGTGCAATACTTCAATGCTTAGGTTTCCCAAAGAAAATTTTTCACCGTCGCGTGCGATGTGTGCATCAAACCTGGTTTCTGTGCCCGGACCGTAAACTATTGTTGCACCGGTAGCTTTGGAAAGGTCGAGATGACCGCTTACAAAATCCGCGTGAAAATGGGTTTCAAATATATATTTAATGCGGCTTTTGCGGCTTTCGGCAAGCTTTACATATTCTTCAATATCTCTAAGCGGATCTACAATGGCAACCTCGCCCTCACTTTCAATATAATAAGCCGATTCGCTCAGGCAGCCAGTATATAGTTGTTGTATGTACATAAAAATTCCTTTAGGAGCAAAATTATGTGTTTGTTCCTAAAGGAATAACAAGGTTAACGTAAGCTTATTTTAATAGGTCCTGTACAATATTATGTACCTGGTCCAGCCTGTTATAATTAACGGAATAAAAAATAAATTTTCCGTCACGCAGGGTAGTAACAAAACCCGCCTTTCTTAAGATCGCAAGGTGTTGGGATGCTACAGACTGTTCCAGCCTCAGCTTTACATAAATTTCAGTTACAGTCATGCGGCTGTTCTGATGGATCAGCTTCAGTATCTGCTGCCGAAGTTTGTGATTAACCGCTCTTAAAATCAGGGCTGCCTTCTTAAGCTGTATCGTATCGATTTGCAACTCAGAAGAGCTCACTGTTTTTTCTTCTAAAATTTCATTATTCATTATGTGCTCCATTAATCTGTACAAATTTATAATATCCTAACGCTAATGCAAATCAAAATCGTGTAAATCAAGGTTTTTTATATAAGAGGTTTAACAGATGGTAAGTAATAAGCCTTACCATACCATGGTTCAGAGTAAGCAAGGTCTGCAAATTGTTGTTTTTCATATGCCGAAAAAGCCATTTGCATCATTGCCGCTGCCGATGTTTTATAATCCGCAAATGCGGCATTTGCATGTTTAACCACATTTTTAAATTTATCACTTCCATTACCAAAAAAAAGAATCCTTCCTTTTTCAAGAACATCTTTAAAAGATTCTTCATTTAATATTAGATTTCCGGGAGGCATAATTTCCTGAAGATCACCATTATAGATCGCTGTAAATACTTCCATTCGCCTGGCGTCAATCATGGGGCATAATAACGTTTCGGGAGGAGGCATTACCCCTGCAGCCATCATTTTTAATGTATTTATCGTGATCATGGGTTTATTAAGGGCATAACACAGGCCTTTTACGGCCGACATGCCTACTCTCAAACCCGTATAGGAACCGGGCCCGGCACTGATAGCAAAACCATCTATCTCGGAAAGTGAAGATCCATTTTTAGATAATATTTCCAAGACGGCAGGATGAAGCCAGGCAGCATGATCTTTTTGAGAGGTATTAACTACCTCATCAATAATTACCCTGTCCTTTGCAATGCAAACCGAAGCGGTGGAGATAGCTGTATCAATTAAAACGAGAACTGCCACAGCGGGAAGATAAGTTAAAAACCGCTATTGAATGGGCGGCCTGGAATCGTCGCTGGTGTTGCGAATAAGTCCAATTCCGGTAAAAAAGAAGATCGCCCCCAGAAGGCCATACACAATTAATGTCTTAACCTGCGTTTCAGTTCCACTAGCGTCCATAAATAAAATGGCAAAATAAATTAATCCGCCAATTCCTAAAACGGTAAGAATAACGCCAAATGTTCTTTTCAGGTTCATACTTTAAGTTTCCCTGAAGAATGCAAAAGAGTTGCCAACTCCTTTCAGTTTAGAAAACATTATTGGCGAAAGCTTCCTACAATATCATCGGGAGCCAGTTTAAAACCCAGTTGTTCATTTTCATTAATGGGAATAAAAATGGAGGGGCTTCCATTTGTTGACCTTGTTTTGGCATAAATACCCTTCAGAGGACCTGAGGTAAAAAAAATTCTTTGCGCAGTAACACTAAAGCGGAATTCACCTACTTCCTTGCTGGAGGAGATCATATATTTTTCGTCTTTTATTAATACGATATCACCTTTTTCCCAGCCACGATCATTCACCCTGGTTTCATATCGTCCTTCGGGAAGGCGTTGAACCTGCTCCTGGGCATTTATAATAAAAGTTGAAAGACTAAAAGCAAAAAGTAAAAATAATTTCATAGGTGTTGTTTTTGCATTTTGGTAAGTAAGGTACAAGTTTAATAAGAGGTTTCAATAGTAATACCACCAGGGAGAAATACGCAAAAACTTATTCATATTTTTTAAACAATTTAAATAACACTTTCCGGTCCGCTTCAGTCAGTTCCTCACCCTCACTCTTTATATATTTTCGTTTAAATGCTTTAATAGCTGCAGCTGAATCTTTTATGTTGTATCCGATAATTCTCAAGGCCTGCAAGGCATTAAAATCAACCGGAACCTCCACATGGGTGGTATCATCCCACCAAAGTCCAAATCCACTTTCCGCCAATTGTTGCCAGGGGAAATGAATATTAGGATCATTTTTTCTTGAAGGGGCAATGTCTGCATGCCCGATAAAATTGGCAGCTGGAATGCCAAAACCTCTTTTTAAATGGCCCAGCAACAATTCAAGGCTGGCAATCTGTTCTTTTGAAAATGTATCAAAACCATTATTATCTATTTCTATCCCAATAGAAGAGGAGTTGATATCGCTGGTATTACCCCATTTGGAAATGCCTCCATGCCAGGCACGGAGATAATCATTCAGCATGTGATAAATAGTTCCATCCTTGCAGATAACATAATGTGCACTCACTTGTGTTCTGGTAAGTGTAAAAGTTTTTAAGGTTTGATCACAACTGTTTTGTGCAGTATGGTGAATAATTACATAGTTGGGTTTTCTTAGGTTGAAGTTGGTGGTGCCAACAAATCCTGCAGTAGCAAAACTGTCTTTTAACGGCGATTCTTTTAAAACACCGGCAAGTTCACGCGCCTGGTTTTTATATATTTTATTTGTGGATGCATAAGGTCTGCGGGAGCATGCATAAAATAACAAGGAAGCTAAAACCATCCAGGTAAAAATGTTCTTGTTCATATTGTTGCTTATTAGGGAAAATAAAGAAGTTTAGCGGTGATTGATATTTTACTGGTTCATTTTTTGTGCCTGTTAAGAAAAAATATTTTTATGGCAAAAAATGTAGAAGGTAAAAAAGTAGCCATTCTTACCGAAGAAGGATTTGAAGAAATAGAACTTACCAGTCCGATGAATGCGCTGGAACAGGCAGGTGTTATTGTTACGGTAATTTCACCTCAAAAAAATAAAGTGAAAGGCTGGGACCACGATCACTGGGGAATTGAAGTTTCAGTGGATAAGCATATCAGTGAAGCCAATCCCGAAGATTACGATATGCTGATGATACCGGGTGGGGTAATGAACCCCGATAAAATGCGGATGAACAAATCATGTGTTTTGTTCGCCCGCCATTTCCTGGAACAGGGAAAGCCGGTTGCTGCAATTTGTCACGCACCCCAGTTGCTCATTGAAACAGAAATGATATCCAATCGCCAGATGACCTCTTATCCTTCCATAAAATCTGACCTGGAAAACGCAGGGGCATTATGGCAGGATAGCGAAGTGGTGGTGGATAACGGTTTGGTAACGAGCAGAAACCCTGATGACCTGCCAGCTTTCAACAAAAAAATGATTGAAGAACTTGCCGAAGGAAGGCATGCCACTACCGGGCAGTTTACAAGGCATGATAAGCAGTCCTAATAACGGGCTACTTCCGGTAAAGAAAAATAACTGAGGAGATCAAAACTATTTTGATCTCCTTTTCTTTTATACATTCTTAAAAAATCTATGGTAAAACGATCTTCAAATGGTAAACCGCTAAAAACTTCCCTGGCTTCGTGAAAAACATTTTCCGGGAATTTAAAAACCATAAGCAAAGGCGCCTGGTTGATTTCCACCGGCGGACAGTCACTGCCTTTTAAATAGGGTTCAATCATTTTTACCTGGTTCCCTATGCTGGTAATGGGGGAAACATCTTCTAATTGCAAATAAACTGAATGGGGCGGCCTGCATTCAAAATTTTTTATAGATAAACTGAAAACCTGTTGAAGGTTACATATTCTTTGCAGCCACCTGAATAAGGTAGCCTCCATTTCCTCCCTTGCAAAAAAACTGGCAATGGTAATCTCTGTTTCACCGGGCCTGCTGGTATTAAAAAGCTTTCCCGTGTAAAGACTGATTTTTTTTAAGAGCGCTGATGGAGGCTCAATTACAAGTTTATATTCATTCCATTCTTTGTCGGGGCCGGAAATAAAGTTCTGGGCAGGCATCATATGCAAAATTAATTAGCATAAATTTACTAAAAATATTAGTATGTCAAAATATTCTCTCCGCCAGCTGGTTCAGGATGTTCTGCCCATGGATACTGTTAGTGGCCGGCAGGAAGAAGGTAGCAGTGAAAATATTTACCTTTTAACTGTTACAACCGGTATTTTAAAAGAAGCCGGCATCGGCAGGGGCGATACCCTGGTAATTGAACGGAACAATCCACCCAGGAGTGGAAATTTTGTAGTTGCTGAAATAGGGAGTGAAATGGTGATAAGGCAATATGTTTCGGATAATGGAAAACAATTCCTTGTGGTGCCTGGCAATCATGTATCGCCTTTGGAAGTATCCGGCCAGTTTAATTTTTGGGGAAGAGTGGTGTATGTGATGAAAAGGATGATTTAATTTTTTAACCTGCTGTCGAGGGATATTTTTTTCGTTTTGAGGATTTTTATGTTTTTAAACAGGGGATGAAGAGGATTAATAAGATATAAATACTCTTCCTTCATTACTGCAGATGGAATTTTAAGTGATAAAAAACCGGAGTCATTTAAAAACCTGTCTCCCATTCTTTTTAATGAAGAAGGAGCAGGATAATTACTCCAATTGGCAGGAAGATCTTCCTGCTCAATTTCTAAAATGGAATGAGAGGGCAATTCCAGTTCAGCAAGGCAATAATCAATGGCAGGAATTTTAGACATATGCACAATGGTTTCCAGCAATGCAAGAGAAGCAGTAGAGGCGGTGTACAACATATAATTTCCTTTGCTGTTCCACCTTCCTCCAAATAGTGCCGCACCTGTTCCCGACAGATCATCAATATATTGGCATTTGCTTATGCGGAAAACTCTCATGAATAAACACCTTGTTCGGCTCTTCCCAGCTCTTTCATTAACAGTTCTATGCCCATGGAAGTATCCAGGAAATCTTTGGGTTTTTGATTACCCAAAACCATCTGTGTGGCATTCATCCATTCCTTGAAAAGATCCATGTTGCCAAAAACTTCTTCACCGCGACTGTACAACCTGGCAATTTCTATAACTCTTTCCGATTGTTCGGTATTAAGCAAAGTGCTTGGTTTATAGCGACGTAAAGTTCGGTCGGAAGTGTGCATTAAAGCTGCCATTTCGTTTGCTGTAATGCCGGTAATAGCTATAAGCAGATCGAGAGATTTGCGGGGAATGCCTTTTTTTATAAGTTCTATAAAATCACTTTCTTCTTTAACCACGGTGCCGGCAATGGTAGATGCCCGGCCACCGATCATACCAAGCGTTTTTTGAGCGGTACTATAGGCAGGCATTGCTTCTTCAAGCAATTTTTCTTTGCTGCCTTTTTTATAAGCAACCGATTTAATTTTCTTTTGTGCCATACCATTGAATTATGGCCTAAAGTTACGGCCATTTGGCCAAAAATAAAAATTCCATGACCTGAGATTAGCTTTTTAATAAAAAATGCCCGGGCCATCTATTTAATTAAGGAAAAGGTTTTAACAATAATCACTCTTTTACCCAAGTTCTTCAAACACGCCAGTGAGCTTGTTTTTTCTTACGTTGTTAGCATTAAAAAATCTTCCATTCATGGCAATGTAAACGCCGTGAGGAAGGGTTTGCACAAAGGCAAGTGCGCTTCCCAGGTTAAACAGCCCGTCGGAAGAACCAAATTTATAGGGGATCATGGCACCCGTAAGCACAATGGTTTTATCTTTTATTTTTTTTGAAAGAAGGCTTGCGGTTTCCGCCATTGTATCGGTTCCATGGGTGATGATGATCTTTTCGTCGGGACTTTTTTTACAATGATCAGCAATCAGTTCCCTGTCGGCATCTGTAATTTCAAGACTGTCAACCATCATTAGGGTGCGGATTTCTACAGGAACAAGATTTCTTCCCAGTTTCAGCATGTCGGGAAGTTGTGAGTCATTAAAAAATAACTGTCCCGTTAATTCATTATACTCTTTATCGAAAGTTCCCCCGGTAATAAATATGCGTATGCTCATATACTAGCTATTGGATAAAATTAGCAAGAGTACAACATCGAAGGTTAATTATTTGGAACTGCTTTTTTTGCCGGCATCTTTTTCCATGTTTTTTCCAACAAAGTATCCTAAAGTGGAGGCAAGTATAGCAACCGTAACCCAGGCAAGGTAATTCCCCGAGTTAAATAGGGCGATCAATAATCCAAAGGCTCCAAATAGAACTGCAAGAACAACTCTGCCTCTAACCCTTTGTTTGGCGGGAATTGCAGATTTTTTTTTAAATTCATGGTGTCCTGGACGTTTGCGGCTTTCTGGCATATCATCTTTTTTTAAAAGTTAAGTATTCCAATTTAAAGGCAGGGCATGTTGGCATAATATTTCTATTAATATATAAAATTGATTTTATGGAACGTAACCAGGACAGAAACCACCAGCAGGAAAACAATAAGCCTCCTTATAACGAACAGGTAGCGGCAGGAACTGCCGGAGGAATAATTAATGAATATATAGTTGAAGAAAAAGATACACTTCCGGATATTGCCAGGCGATATGGAGTTTCAATAGATGAAATTCTGGCTGCTAATCCGGGGCTTGATACGCCGGAAGATATGGTGAAGCCGGGGCTTAAGATCAAGATCCCTAAAAAAATCTGATCTCATAAATTTTATTGTAAAGCAGGAAGGTTATCTCAAACTTCCTGCTTTTTTATGCACGCTCATTTACCTTCGTCGAATGAAGGCAGCCAGCAGCAGTACTATTAAAGCAGCATTAAAGCAACTTTCCAGTTCCGATCTGGTTGATCTTTGTTTACGACTGGCAAGGTCTAAAAAAGAAAATAAAGAATTACTAAGTTTCATTCTCTTTGAATCCGACAACATAGATGCATTTATTTCCAGTTCCAAAGAAGGCATTTCAGATTCTTTTAAAGAAATCAATACAACCAATTTATACTTCGCTAAAAAATCAATTCGAAGAATACTGAGGGAAACAAATAAGCTGATAAAATATGCCGGATCAAAAAATGTTGAAGTTGAACTGCTGCTGCATTTTTGTAAATCACTCGATCAATCATCAATACCTTACAAAAAAAGCCCGGCAATTTTTAAATTATATCTTACACAGGTAAAAAAAATAAGGACGGCCATAGATACCATGCATGAAGATCTTCAGTACGATTACCTGAAAGCCCTGGAGAAACTTAATTAAAAGTTCAGCTGAAGGCCAACACCCACCAGCGATTTTAACTGGAGAGCAGGTTCATCTCCATTTTCTCCGAATATTTGAACATCATAATCATATATCATGTCAAAATTCCAGCTGAGCGTTAGGATTTTTATAAGTTTCACTGAAATAACATTGGTCATAAATACATCTATTTTCTCAGGCCTGTTCCTGTAATTAGAAAAAAGATCGAGCCTCGATTTATAGCTCAATACCGGATTAAACTCTTTAAAGAAATTTGCTGTAAGAAAAGCTCCAAATTCCGAGGCAGTGTGTTTGCCGGGGTCCACGCCATAAGCTCCATGTGCGGAAAGGCTGTCATCTTTTACAATTGTCCACCTGGCAGTGATGGGCGAAAGGAAAATAGAAAATGCGTTCGAAGGTTTATGGTCAATACCAATGCTGGTAAGTACATAGGCCGGGGAAAGAAATGCAGAGGAAAAGGTCTTTTCGTTATCATCATTATAGGTGAATCCTTTAAACAGCTGGCTTCTGAAATTTACAAGTGTGGCAAGGTTCCATTTAGGTTTTAATTCATATCCATACTTCGACAGCATGTCAAGCCGGTCATCATTTTTTCTTCCGCCAATACTACTGGTATTTACATAGCCAAAATGAAGATCGAGAGTATTGTCCCAGCTTTTTTTGCCTTCTTTATAAAAAGCAAACAGGTTAAGAATGGAATTAACAGCCAGCGAAAAATTATCGCCACCGGCTGCCCAGTTGTTCAACGAACCCTGTGCTATATTCAAATTATAAATGCCACCTTTCTTCCAGGTAAGCGGAATGGTGTCGTTTTCCTTTTTAATATTTACAGTTGCTTCGTGTTGCAGCTGGCGTACCGTTTCATCCTGGCCATAACTTCCAATAACAGTTATTGCCATTAAACTGGTTAGAATTATTTTTTTCATCTTTATCAGGTAACAATTCATCATGAAGATCATTTTATATGTTTATAAAAGGGAAGGTCAATTATAAAATTGTTGTGAACAGAAGTAATATTCATGGCAAAGGTAGCTTTGCAGCAGAAAATATTCCTGAAGGAAAAAAAATTGGCCACCTGGAAGGAAATATTATTTCTAAATCCACAGCACGAAAAAAGGCAAAGCAGCAGGCTTCCATTTCTATTGTAGAACTTTGGAATGGAAAAGCACTGGATGCAAGCCGTTCAAAAGACCTCAGGTATATCAACCATTCCTGCAATCCAAACACTTATATGCGTAACCTTGATAATCTTGTGGAGTTTTATGCATTAAGGAATATTAAAACCGGCGCAGAGCTTACATGTAATTATGGACCCACACACCACGATGGAAAAATTATTTGTAAGTGTGGGGCGGAAAATTGCAAAGGAAAACTTTGAATTTTAATTCAGTTCTTTAAAGGATCTGATCTTAAATGAAAGGAAGCTGATTAAAATTCCAAATACACTAAGGATCCCAAAGGCCCATTGAAGGCTTAATGCACCCGAAACAAAACCTATTAGTAAGGGGCCGGTTAAGAACCCGGCATAACCAATCATGGTTACTGCACTGATAGCATAGCCTGTGGGCATTTTTTTTGTTTTTCCGGAAAGTGCATAAACAATAGGAACAATAATGGAATCGCCAATGCCTACCAGAACAAATCCTGCAATTGCTGTAACAGGAAAAGGGAATATGGAAGCAAGTATAAATCCTCCGCTAATAAGCAGCCCACTGTAAAGCAGCACTTTCATATGACCAAAATAGCCAATGATCCTGTCGCCAAGCAACCTTCCCAGTGTCATGGAAATAATAAAGCTTGTATAACCCGCAGTTACCAGTCCTTTCCCCGCCTGAACGGCTTTTTCAAAATAGTTTACGCTCCAGTCGAACATGGCGTTTTCGCAAATCATTGCGCAAAATGCTACCAGTCCAAGGTGAAAAAGGTAACTGTCGGGCCGCACAAAAAATGGTTTTTTTTCAATGGAAACCTCTTTGTTACCCACGGGGCTTTTATAGAATATTAAACTGGTCAAAAGGCAAACTATAGCAATTAATAAAAAATGAAACCTCGGCAATACATTATTTACGATCATAAGGGTTCCAATACTGGCGGCTACAAAACAGGCCAGGCTCCACAGGCCGTGAAATGTACTGATGATTGATTTACTGTACATGTTTTGTACTTCAAGGGAAAGCGTATTGGCAGAAATATTTAAAATAGTTCGCATAAAGCCCATTAGAAACAGAATTATCATTAATTGAAACCTTTCGGTTCCAAATCCTGCCAGCACTAAAAAAACACAGGATAGTATGGAGCTGGAAATAAGAATCTTTTTTGATCCGAATTCTGCGGTAAGGCGGCTTGCAACCAATAAACCGCAAACCAGGCCTGCTGGCGCAGCAAAAAGTACTGTTCCCCAGGCTGCATTTCCTAACCCCAGTTTTTCCTGAATATCGGGGATCCGCGAAGCCCAGGTAGCAGCCAGGATGCCAGAAAGAATGAAAAACACGGCTGTCATCATTCTTCCTTTTTTGGCCATTCCATTTTGCCTTAATTCCGTATCCATCTTTTGCAATGTTATAGATTAACAGTGGAGGGTTCGCATGTTTATTGCATGGATACTGCAAAATATATAATGAAGATTGATATTTTAAACAGGCAGGAACTATCTAACGGGCATGGCCGGCTTGAAAAAATAAAATATAGCATGGATTCGGGTAATGCATCTGCATCCACCCAGGAGAGGGAAGTTTACCACCATGGTGATGCCGTATCGGTTTTGTTATATAACAATTCAAAAGGAACCGTACTCCTCACCCGTCAATTTCGCCTGCCCACCTATTTGAATGGAAATGAAGAAGGGAAATTAACAGAAGCCTGCGC
>JAEZCV010000120.1 GCA_023429985.1 Bacteroidota bacterium
CGCCCGCAGTTGTTACAACAAACCAGGGCGATTCTGTTTTACAGGATTCTACGTTGCAGCCTCTCCCTTCCGGCGAATTTCAGCAATATGCAAGGGGATCGGAACAACTGCAAACTATTGAGAACGATGTATTCAGGATCGTTTTCACCAATAAAGGGGGACAGCCTAAATCGGTGGAGCTGAAAAATTACAAGGCCCCCGACAGTACCAATGTTCTTCTGGCAGCTTCTCCATTCGACCAGATCAGCTATGAGATCATCCCTGCTCCAAATACTACCACTCCCATAACTTCCTTATTCTTTCAGCCGGGAAGCATCACTAAAAACGCCGATGGATCTTCTTCTGTTTCTTATTCATTAAATGCAAATGGAAAGTCTATAGTTCACCAGTACGTGGTGAAGCCTGGCCAGTACATGATCGACTTCAATATTATTGTTGATGGTGTGAACCAGTTGTTCAATAACAACACTATCAACTTCGTATGGCAGAATAAAGCCGTGCAGCTGCAAAAAGATCTTTCTTATGAAAGACAACAATCGCAGGTAAGTTTTATGGTAGAAGATGAATATGATTATGAATCTGCCATGAGTTCCGACAGGCTGGAATGGAACAATCCTGTAAGCTGGGTAGGCGTAAAGCAACAGTTCTTTAATTCCACGCTCCTGGCAAAAAATAAATTTTCATCGGGTATGCTGGAGTGGACTGCTCCGCAAACAGGCGATCAGAAAACTGTTGTACAGGCTACCGCTTATTTAAAATATACTTTGCCGGGTACAGCGCAGGCCTCCGTTCCTCTTTCATTGTATTATGGTCCTACTGAGTATAAAACACTCAAGCAGTACGATAATAATATGGAGGAAATGGTGAACCTTGGAAGCGGTGTATTTGCTTTTGTAAAATATATCAACCGCTGGATCATTCTTCCTGTATTTGATTTCCTGAGAACACTCACCAGCAATTATGGAATAGTAATTCTTTTGCTTACGCTTTTCATTCGTTTGCTTATATCTCCCTTAACTTACTCCAGTTACCTCAGTGGTGCAAAAATGAAAGCATTGCGCCCCGAAATTGAGCAACTGAAAGTAAAATATGGTGGCGACCAGCAGCAGATCAGCATGGAACAAATGCGCCTTTTCAGGGAAGCAGGTGTTAATCCATTGGGCGGATGTATTCCAGGACTATTGCAAATTCCTATTTTCTTTGCTCTTTATAGTTTCTTTAATGCAAACGTGGCTTTAAGAGGAGAGAAATTTTTATGGGCTGATGACCTTTCCCAGTACGATTCCATTTTAGATTTTGGATTTCATATTGCACTATTTGGCGATCACCTGAGTTTATTTACGCTTTTGGCGGTAATAACCAGTTTTATGATCTCGATCTATGCAATGAGTCTTACGCCCGACCAAAGCAATCCTATTTTGAAATACATGCCTTATTTCTTCCCGGTGATCCTGTTATTTGTTTTTAACAGTTTGCCGGCAGGTTTAACATGGTATTATACGGTTTCAAATATAATTACGCTGATACTTCAATTTATTATTCAGAATTATATAATTAACCACGATAAGATCCTTGCCAACATTGAGGCTAACCGGAAAAAGCCTAAAACTAAATCAAAATGGCAGGAGCGTATTGAGCAGATGCAGGAGCAGCAAAAAGCCATGCAGGCCCGCAATAAGGGAAAATAAGTTAAACTATCCCGCTTTTACAAGGCGGGATTTTTTATATAAGCAACTAAAGCAGATATTTGATACGTCTAAGCAGCATTAACTTTGGTTATGAAAAATTTAGTTTTTGTCCTTGCCTTTCTCTTTTTTGCCCAATTGGGCTTGCATGCCCAGAAAAAGTTTTCAGAAGGAACGCTTTATTATGATGTGGTGATCAATACAGGAACCGACAAAACGCAAAATGCCGATTTTCTGGACGGTGCTACCAGCGCCGTTTATATAAAGGGAAATAAAAGCCGCACAGATATGGTGAGTCCTTTAGGCACCCAGTCAACCATTGTTGATGGTGCCAAAAACCAGGTTGTAATTTTAAAGGAATATGGCGAGCAGAAGTTCATGATCAATCTTACCCCGGAAAACTGGAAAGATGCCAATAAAAGTTTTGAGAACATTCAGTTCACCATTGATTCCTCCGCTACAAAAACCATATTAGGCTATAAATGCAGCAAGGCGGTTGGAACCCTGGCCGATGGCTCTACATTTACAGTTTGGTTTACCAAAGACCTTACTACGGATAATAAGGATTTTCAATATGCTACCCGCAGTTTGCCTGGCATAGCCCTGGAATACGAGACTTCCATGGATAATATGAAAGTTACCTATACAGTTTCCCGCATCAGTTTCAGTCCGGTACCTGCAGCTAAATTTGACATTCCTAAATCGGGATACAGGGTGATGAGTTATGAGGAAAGTAAAACAGGATCTTGATTATCAGGATTAACAGGATTAGCAGGATGGAGAGATAATAAATGTGTAGAGATCATCAGGATGAAGAGATAATCAGGATGAAGAGATGATCAGGAAGGAGAGATTATCAGATTAGCGGGCGGGGTTGAATTTGATCTTGTCGAGCAATACCTTCTTTTTCAGGGGCAGTACATAAGTAGCATTGCCTTTTTGAAAAGTGGCATTTGTGTTGATCATAATGAACTTCTTATCGGGGGCAATTTCAAGAATGTGATTGCTTTTATAATCATAACCTGTTCGAAGGGTAAAAGTTTTGGAAGATAATACAGCGGTTTTTTTCTGCGGAGCAGGCGTTCCCTTCTTTTTATGACCATCACCCAAAGTTGCAAAAGCCGCAACAGACACTGTAATACAAACCACAGTGGCTATTTTCAGCTTTAAAAATCGTTTAATTATGGATGAATTGAAAGTCATTCTAGAGCAAAGATAATATTAAATATTAACATTTTTTCTACCATTCATCAAATTTCTTATATAATTATTAACGTGTGGGGACAACAATTGTTGTTCTAAACTTGGTAATATTTATCCGAAGAATTAATTTGAACAAACTTCTGAAATGATAAGTGACCCATACCAGGACAGGGAGAGTATAGATGAGCTTTTGAAGTTATATAACAACCTCAGGAACGGCCAGTCCGGAATTTTCCTGGAGGAGGATGCTTTTGAAAAGATTATTGACTACTACGAAGAACAGGAGGAAATGAGCAAAGCCCTTGAAGCAGCTGAAACTTCTCTTGAATATTTTCCATTTTCTGCTCCATTAATGATTAAAAAAGCCAACCTGCTGCTGGGTGTTCGTAAATATATGGATGCCCTGGACCTGCTGGAAAAGGCTGAACTTTTTGATGCCACAGACATCAACCTTTATATTTTAAAAACCGATGCCTACCTGGCCATGGACATGCAGGAAAAAGCCGTGGCGCTGCTGGAAAAGGCTGTGGCATCTTTCGAAGGTGAAGAAAAGATTGAACTGCTTTTTGAGCTGGCGGATGTATATGATGATTACGAGGAATTTGACAAGGTTTTCGATTGCCTTGCCGTGATTTTACAGGAAGAACCAACCAGCGAAGAAGCCTTATATAAAATTTGCTTCTGGACCGACTTTACCGGGCGTAATGAAGAAAGCATTCAAATACACCGGAAAATAATTGATGATTATCCATTTAGCGAACTGGCATGGTTTAACCTGGGAGCGGCTTACCAGGGACTTAAACTATACGAAAAAGCCATTGATGCCTACCAATATGCCCTGGCCATTGATGAAAAATTTGATTATGCTTACCGAAATATTGGAGATGCCTGTATAAGGTTAAGAAAGTACAGAGAGGCCATTGAGGCGCTGGAAAAAGTTCTGGAACTTTCCAAGCCGGAAGAGGTGATTTACGAAGCGATTGGACATTGTTATGATCACCTGAAAAATTATGCACAGGCAAGGTTCAATTACCGTAAGGCTAGTCATTTAAACCCCGACGACAGCAAATTGTATTATAAGATCGCATGCACCTACTATAACGAAAAACAATATGGAAGTGCAGTTAAGCAACTTGAATCGGCATTAAAAATTCATCGCCTACAACCGGATTATAATCTTTTAATGGGCGAGTGTAAAATGCAGCTTGAAGAAATAAAAGAAGCCGTACAATTTCTTTCCACGGCAGTACGCGTGAGGCCACGCAATATTTCCGGTTGGGAGGCCCTGATCAGGTGTCTGTACAATGCAGGTTTTTTCAGCGAAGCAAGGCAGCAGGCACTGGCGGCTTTAAGTCATACAAATGCAAAACCTGTTTTTTATTATTATCTCAGTGCCATATTATTCTCCATGAATAAATCGAAGGAAGCCTTATTATATCTCGAGAAAGGATTATCATCAACAACAAGGCATTTAAAAAAGTTTGTTGATCTTAATCCGGCCATTTTGCAGAATCCCCAGGTGGTAGATGTAGTAGCCCGCTATAAAAGAAGCAGAAAAGGATAAATTAAAAGCTTTGATTTAGACTTTCTTATTTTTGCGCCCAAATTACAATAGCCATCTATGAATTTTAATCTATCGCAGATCCCGGACCGTTTTACAAAACCCAGGACTTCCGGAATTACAATGGTAATGGATAAAGGGTTGAGTGTGCAGGAAGCGCAGCAGTTTTTAAGTGTCTGCGATCCGCATGTTGATGTTATAAAACTTGGTTTTGGAACTTCTTTTGTTACACCAAACCTTGTAGATAAACTTGAAGTTTACAAATCTTATAATATACCTGTGTATTTTGGTGGAACCCTGTTTGAAGCTTTTTTGATCAGGAACCAGTTTGAAGATTATATTTCCATTTGTAAAGATTTTGGATTTCAGTATATGGAAGTAAGTGATGGTTCCATTGAAATTCCCCATGCGGAAAAATGTGGTTATATAGAAAAGCTTACAAAATACGGAACCGTTTTAAGTGAAGTGGGTAGTAAGGATGCAGCTCACATTATTCCTCCTTATAAATGGATTGAACTGATGCGTTCCGAACTAAATGCCGGATCTACTTATGTAATTGCCGAAGCAAGGGAAGCCGGTAACGTTGGTATTTACCGCGGTACTGGTGAGGTAAGGGAAGGTCTTGTACAGGAAATATTAACGCAGATACCTGAAGAAAAAATCATTTGGGAAGCGCCGCAAAAAGCCCAGCAACTTTACTTCATCGAATTAATAGGATGCAATGTAAATCTTGGAAATATTGCTCCGGCAGAGGTTATTCCACTGGAAGCCATGCGTATTGGTTTGCGTGGCGATACTTTCCACCTTTACCTTAACAAGGAAAATTCAAAATGATAAACTTTGGCCTGATAGGTAAGAGCCTTATTCATAGCTTTTCCCCCGGCTATTTCAATAAGAAATTTAAAGAACAGGAACTGGATGATCATGCTTACCTGGCATTTGAAATTCCTTCCATCAGCAAACTTCCCGACATATTGAAGTTGCATCCCGGGCTTAAAGGACTGAATGTAACCATTCCTTACAAGCAATCGGTTTTGCACTACCTGCATGTTAAACACCAAATGGTTGACAAAACCGGTGCCTGTAACTGTATTAAAATTGCCGACGGGAAACTGCATGGCTTTAATACCGATGTTAACGGCTTTTATGGTGCCATCAAACCTTTATTACTTCCTCATCATAAACAGGCATTGATTTTGGGTTCAGGAGGATCTTCAAAAGCGGTAGCCGAAGCATTTAATCAGCTGCAGATCGAGCATAAAACTGTTTCGCGCGAGGTAAAACCGGGTTATGTAAACTATGAAGATCTGGATGAGGAAATGATGGCTTCCCATACAATTATCGTTAACACTACACCGCTGGGAATGTTTCCCGAAATAAAGGATTGTCCGCCTGTTCCATATCAGTATGTTTCACCACGGCATTTGATGTTTGACTTAATTTATAATCCGGCACAAACCATTTTTCTTAAAAAGGGGGAGGAGCAGGGAGCTGTTACCGAAAACGGGTACAATATGCTGGTATTGCAGGCAGAAGAAAGCTGGAAGATCTGGAATGCTTAATTTGTAAGTTTTTCTTTCGCGGTTTCGGGAAGTGCCACGATCTTTCTTTTATTATAATCGAAACAGATCATTCCTGTTTTTGCAATTACAATTAATTTTCCTTCCTGGTTCAATATTTTGTAATAAAGGTCGAAGCCTGCTTTAGCTAGATCCGTTGCCTTTACAAATGCGGTTAAAACATCGCCATAAAAAATTTCCGATTTAAATTCAATGGCAACATCTCCCATTATAAGTGAAACACCATCAACTTCCATTTCGGTATAATTCTTAGAGGACAGGAATTGCATTCTTGCCTCGTGAATAATGGAGAGTACGGAATCATTACCTGCATGTCCGCCATAATTTATATCGGTGATGCGAACAGGAATGGTACATTGAAATAAAAACTTCTCCGGTAAGTGTAATTTGATCCTGGCCATGCATTAATTAGGTTCGGTAAGATTTCTGAGCAGGGACATGATGCCGGTAAAATCGTTATTGGTTGACTGGCTGGCCATCTTTTCCTGCAGTATTTTTTTCTGTTCCTGGCATATCCATTCTTCTTTTACACAATTGAAGAATTCAACCAGTTTTTTTGAAACTTTCATTGCCTGCCCTTCACCATCGCTGTACACCATGTATTTTTCAACCGGGATGTTGGATGTTGCCGTTTTTTTGGTTGCAGCTTCTTCGGGAATAAAAGAATGAGTAACCATGATGTTGTTCATACCTGGTTGGGCAATTTCCGAAATGCGTCCGGCTAAGGCATAACCATCGAAGCGACTTTCTTTACTGTTGCCCGTATTTCGGGAATAAGCTGTTGTTGCTTTTGATTTGGAAGAAGCCATCATTTGTTTGGATGCGGGAGTATTCCTTTCTGCATCCTGCAATTCAGTTGTATTTTCTTTGGCAAGATCACTGTTGGTTTGAGGAGCAGCAGTTGATGGTGGTATTGTAACAGCAGGTATTTGGGAAATAGCAGGTGTTGATTCTTTCCTGTTTATGAAAAATACAGCGGATATTGCAAGAATGAGAACTGCAGCAGCTGCAGCCACCCGGTTGAACTTCCGCCAATTGGTAACAGGAGCCGTTGTAGTTTGACCTTCCAGCCGTGATGCAATTTTATTCCAGCTTCCCTGAGGCGGCGTTACTTCATAGCCATCGAATTTATTGGCAAGCACTCCATTCAGACCTTCATCCAGGGCATTGCCAATATTTTCCCAGGCACCGGCAGGCGGTGTGGGCGCATATTGTAAAAGCTTTTTTTGAAGATCCGGTTTCATTATTTCCTGTTTGTATCTATATATTGTTTTACCATATCCTGGAGAATCTGTTTAGCCCTTGAAAGCTGCGATTTGCTGGTGCCTTCGCTGATTCCCAGTTCATCTGCAATTTGTTTATGTGTGTAGCCTTCTACCACGTACATATTAAAAACCGTTCTGTATCCGGGCGATAATTGTTGCACCAGTTGAATAATATCTTTTTCGGCCAGGTTGTCAAGAACAGAAACAAATTTTCCTTCGATAGTATTTTCTTCGTAATCGCCAATTGGTTTGAGGTAGATCTTCTTCCGGTAATGCTCTATGGCTGTGTTAACAAAAATCCTCCTGATCCAGCCCTCAAATGAACCTTCTCTTCTAAAACTTCCTACTTTGTTAAAAACCTTGATAAATCCTTCCTGTAAAATATCTTCGGCTTCTTCGGCATTTCCTGCATACCTGAGACTCACACCATACATTTTAGGAGCAAACCTTTCATAAAGTTCCTGCTGCATCTTTCTTTCGCCACGAATACATCCTTCGATTAAGTCGGATTCTGTAATAATATGGTTGCTTGTTGTATTCAATTCAGTTAAATGCTTTGTTTTAAAAATGCTGCCAGCTGCTCAATGGCCTTTGCCCTGTGACTGAAAAGATTTTTTTCTTCCAGTTTCATTTCAGCAAAAACCAGTTCAGACCCCAGCGGTTTAAACACCGGATCGTAACCAAATCCATTCTTTCCACGCTCAGCTTCTACGATCTCCCCTTCGCAAATTCCTTCAAAGAAATATTCTTTTCCTTCAAGAATCAAACAAATTACGGTTCTGAACCTTGCTTTCCTGTTTTTTTGATGACGAAGAGCAGCTAAAAGCTTTTCATTATTGTTTTTAAAACCCGGTTCATTTTGAGCATAACGCGCAGATCTTACACCAGGTTCCATATTCAGTGCATATACTTCCAGCCCGGTATCTTCTCCAAAACAATTTTGACCTGTAATTTCAAAAATCGTTCTTGCTTTTGTGGCAGCATTTTCCTGCAGTGTTTCAAATGGTTCAGGAATTTCTTTTTCAATACCGGCTTCCTGCAATGAAATCACCTCGAAATTTTGAGGAAGTAATGATTCAATTTCTTTAAGCTTATGGTTGTTGTTGGAGGCAAGAATGATTTTCATGGGAGGTTAAACATTTTTTTCAGGGAAGTCCACAATTCCTTCTTCAGATTTAAATCAGATTCAAGTTGCGCTAATGAGGGCGCATGTAAATAGGAACGCTTATCAAATTCCTGCACCTGGAATTCAGGAAAATGAAAAGGCAAACCCAGTTCCAGTGGCTCCATTTCAAATGCAAGAATATGGCGTGCACCAAGTTGATGTACGGCTTCGGAAATTTGGGTTGCATCAATGGACAGGGCATTTACAAGCGCAATATCAGCAAGGCTTAATTTACAAGCGGAAAGTACAGATGTTAAAAAATTTAATTCCTGGTCGGGTAAATAAGGACAGTTTGCATTTTTTACCAAGATCAATATGTTTTTTGCATTTTTACCGAGTATTTTAAGAGGAGCAGGCTCATTTTCAACAGGTTTATTTATCCCTGAATCTATTAATACGTGACCAAACATGGATGTTAAATGATGACCCTTTAATTCAATATTATTTAAACTCATAATTCTAAGGTAACAGTTCGGTTAGGCTTTTTTTTGTTTCTTTGCAGTGCTAAATTAACTTATTATGCTTGCTACTATGGACATTGCTCAAACCCTGGTCGAACAGAGTAAACTGAAGGACCTCAATTTAGAAAACATTCCGTTTGGAAAATATTTCAGCGATCATATGCTGGAAGCCGATTACGAAAACGGAGAATGGAAAAACGTTGAAATCAAACCTTACCAGCCATTATTGTTAAGTCCATCTGTTGCAGCACTGCATTATGGACAGGCCATTTTCGAAGGTGTGAAAGCATATAAAAATGAAAATGGCGAACCATTTATCTTCAGGCCGCAGGATAATTTTAAAAGATTCAATTTGTCGGCGGAAAGAATGGCAATGCCTTCTGTTCCTGAGGAAATATTTATTGAAGGAATGAAAAAGCTGGTAGCGCTCGACAGCAACTGGATACCTAAAAAGCACGATCATTCTCTTTACATTCGTCCATTTATGTTCTCCACAGATGAACTGATTGGAGTGCGTCCTTCCGACTCATACAAATTCATGATCATTTTAAGTCCTACAGGACCTTATTATAATGCGCCTATGCGTATTTATGTGGAGGAGACCTATGTGCGTGCCGTTCCCGGTGGAGTAGGATATGTGAAAGCTGCAGGTAACTATGGTTCTTCTATGTATGCTACCAGGCTTGCTAAGGAAAAAGGTTACGACCAGATTCTTTGGACAGATGCTTTTGAACATAAGTATCTCCAGGAAATAGGTACCATGAATGTGTTTTTTATTATTGGAAATAAAGCAATAACACCTGGTCTTGAATTAGGAACCATCCTTGGTGGTGTAACGCGTAACAGCGTGATTCAACTTTTGCAGGATAGCGGGTATGAAGTGGTGGAAAGAAGGATCACCATAGATGAATTAATGGAAGTGTATAAATCGGGCGAACTGAAAGAAGTTTTTGGAACCGGTACGGCCGCTACCATATCTTTTATCAAAGAACTTCGTTACAAAGACTTTGTAATGAATTTCGATTGCAGCAAATGGAAAACAGCTCCGGGCGTTAAAAAAATGCTGGATGATATCAGGGAGGGTAGAAGAGAGGATAAGTATGGCTGGATGGTGAGTGTATAAAAATTTGAAAGTCCTGCCAACCGGCGGGACTTTTTCTTTAAAAATCTTATCGTCCTGCTTTAATTAACCCCGTTTTTCCCAATTTTCATTTAAAAAGAGAAAAAAATCTGGGGTACCTCAACTTAAAATTAAAATGTTTCCCCTACCTTTGCCGTCCAAAAATTAAAGGTTCGTAATGCCTACAATTCAGCAATTAGTACGTAAAGGAAGAGAAATAATTCGCGCAAAAAGCAAATCCAGGGCTCTGGATAGCTGTCCTCAGCGCCGTGGTGTTTGTACACGTGTGTATACAACAACTCCAAAGAAACCCAATTCGGCCCTTCGTAAAGTAGCTAAGGTTCGATTGACCAATAAAGTAGAGGTGATTGCCTATATTCCGGGTGAAGGACATAACCTGCAGGAGCACTCCATTGTGTTGATCCGTGGAGGTCGTGTAAAGGATTTGCCGGGTGTACGTTACCACATTGTTCGTGGTTCACTGGATACTGCAGGTGTAAAAGACCGCAAGCAAAGCCGTTCTAAGTACGGTACTAAAAAAGACAAAGGCGGAAAAACTGCCGGTAAGAAATAATTAATAAAAAAAGGATCCGATAAAGATCAATAAATAGTGATACGATGCGTAAGTCACAAGCCAAAAAACTTCCATTAGCTCCAGACCCTCGTTATAACGATACCCTGGTAACCCGTTTTGTAAACAATATCATGTGGGAAGGGAAAAAAAGCGTTGCTTTTGATATATTTTATAATGCGCTTGAAAGAGTTGCCAAGCAAACCGGCGAAGATGGATATGAAATCTGGAAGAAGGCCCTTTCAAATGTAACGCCTGCTGTTGAAGTGAGAAGCCGCCGTATTGGTGGTGCTACTTTCCAGATCCCTGCGGAAGTACGTGCCGACAGGAAAATTTCTCTAAGCATCAAATGGCTTATCCGTTACAGCCGCGAAAGAAATGGCCGTAGCATGGCTGATAAATTAGCTAATGAAATTGTAGCAGCTGCAAAAGGCGAAGGTGCTGCATTTAAAAAGAAAGAAGATACCCACCGTATGGCCGAAGCCAACAAAGCTTTTGCCCACTTTAAGGTATAATCAGATTAAACCAAGAAAAAAAACCCCGTTTTATTTTATTACGGGGTTTTTTTTGTTTAATCGTTATTGGCTTCAGCTGCAGAACCGGTGTTTTCAGAAACATCCATAGGAGTGGTAATTCCTTCCGGTGTTTGCGTACCCGTACTCAGGTCTGTGCCTTCGTATTGATTTCCTGTATTTGTCATTCCCGTTCCGGAGTTGCTGTTACTGCTCATTCTTCTTACGCTGCGGCTGCTGCCTTTTGAAGAACGGCTGCTGCTGCGACCGCCACCCGATGATGAAGCTCCGCCTTTGCGGGCCACCTGGGTCCTTTTGCTTTTAGTGGCTGATGCCATTCCGCGCGAAGAGGATTTTTTAGGAGCTGCCGATTTTTTAGCTGCTGTTTTTCCTGCCGACCTTTTAGTAGATGATTTTGTTCTGGCAGTAGATTTTGCTGCTCCACGGGTTGCTGATGAACCGCGTTTTGCACCGGTTTTTGAACCAGCACTGCGCGAAGAACCAGTTTTGCTACGGGAAGATGTTTTTTTAGCAGCAGTGCGTGAAGAGGTCTTGCTGCTCTTAGCTGCCTGTTTTGAACGGGTAGTTTTTTTAGCAGCCGTACGTCCTCTTTTTACAGTGGTTTTCGATGCTGTTTTTTTAGCGGCAGTTTTTCTTCCTGCAGATTTTTTCGCTGCTGTTTTACGCGGCGCAGATTTTTTCGCTGCCGTTTTTCTTGAAGCGGATTTGGAGGCAGATTTTTTAGCTGCTCCTTTTTTTGCTGATGCTTTAGAACTTCCCCGGGCAGAGGTACGGCCTTTGGAAGCGGCACCACTGCGACCAGAAGTTCTGGCAGCAGATTTGGATGCAGACCTTCCACCGGCGCGCTTTTCGGCTGTTTTTTTGGAAGCTGCTTTCCTGGTTGATTTAGCCATTTTAATGGGTTTTAAGTAGAGGTTAATAAAAATTACAATTCGAAAATTACAATAGTTAAATGATTTGCAAAAATTATGCAGGTAATTATAAACAAATACATGCTGCTAATGTGGATTAAAAACGCCTTCGGTTTAACAAACTTGTTTTTACCAGTTGTATGAAATGATTGCTATTTCCCTACCTTTGCACCCTCAAATTTCAATTTGGAGAGTAGTGCATTTGATTCTCCTGTGAAACTTGTACCTGGCCCCGGACGGGCGCTTTAAAAAACTACAATATTCAAATTTATCATGGCAGACTTGAAATTTCAACGCAACTTCGGTATCGCTGCTCACATTGATGCAGGTAAGACCACCACTACCGAGCGTATTTTACGTTACACGGGTATGATCCACAAAATTGGTGAGGTACACGATGGCGCGGCTACCACCGACTGGATGGAGCAGGAAAAAGAAAGAGGTATCACTATTACTTCCGCAGCAGTTAGTTGCCAGTGGAATTTTCCTACTAACAAAGGAAAAGCAGATGCCAATACAAAAAAGTATTTTTTCAATATTATTGATACCCCGGGCCACGTGGATTTTACTGTAGAAGTAGAGCGTTCCATGCGTGTGCTTGATGGTTTGATCGCATTGTTTTCTGCTGTTGATGGTGTGGAACCACAATCAGAAACAGTTTGGCGCCAGGCCAATCGTTACAAAGTTCCGCGTATCGGGTTTGTAAATAAAATGGACCGTTCCGGTGCCGACTTCCTGAATGTTGTAAAGCAGGTACGCGAAATGCTGGGCGCTAAATCGGTTCCACTGCAGTTACCTATCGGTGCTGAGGATGATTTTAAGGGTGTGGTAGATCTAATTACCAATAAAGGTGTGATATGGCATATGGAAACAGAGGGAATGACCTTTGATGAAATTCCTGTGCCTGAGGAAATGAAAGAAGAAGTTGAATACTGGAGAGCACAGTTAATTGAAGCCGTTGCAGAATACGATGATACCTTAATGGAAAAATTCTTTGATGATCCAGATTCGATCTCGGAAGATGAAATTCATGCAGCTATACGTAAGGCCACTATTGACCTGAGCATCGTTCCTATGATGTGTGGTTCTTCATTCAAAAATAAAGGTGTACAAACAGCACTGGATGCAGTTTGTCGCTACCTTCCTTCACCAGTGGATATTGATGCCATTACCGGTACCGATCCAAATACAGGCGAAGAGCTTACCCGTAAGCCAGATGCAAAAGAACCATTTGCAGCACTTGCATTTAAGATCATGACAGATCCATTCGTAGGTCGTCTTGCATTCTTCCGGGCTTATTCCGGTCATCTTGATGCAGGTTCTTATGTGTTGAATGTAAGAAGCGGAAAGAAAGAACGTATTTCCCGAATCATGAAAATGTTTGCCAACAAACAAAATCCTATCGACTTCATTGAAGCAGGTGATATTGGTGCGGCTGTTGGTTTTAAAGAGATCAAAACAGGAGATACACTTTGCGATGAAAATCACCCGATCGTTCTTGAGAATATGTTCATTCCTGAACCGGTGATCTCTGTTGCTGTTGAACCAAAAACACAGGCAGATGTTGATAAAATGGGAATGGCCATTTCCAAGCTGGTTGAAGAAGATCCAACACTGCGTGTAAAAACAGATGAAGATACAGGACAGACAATTCTTTCAGGGATGGGAGAGTTGCACCTTGAGATCATTGTTGACCGTATGCGTCGTGAATTTAAAGTTGAAGTAAACCAGGGTGCTCCCCAGGTTGCCTATAAAGAAGCATTCAATCAAACCGTTGAACACCGCGAAGTATTGAAAAAGCAAACAGGTGGTCGTGGTAAGTTTGCCGATATACAGTTTGCACTCGGTCCAATTGATGCCGACTGGAAAGAAGCAAATCCTGATAAGAACTTCCAGTTTGTAAATGATCTTTTTGGAGGATCCATTCCGCGTGAATTTGTTCCTGCTATTCAAAAAGGTTTTGAAACTTCCATGACAACGGGCGTTCTTGCATCTTATCCTGTGGATAATCTGAAGATCCGTGTATTCGATGGTTCATTCCACGCGGTTGACTCAGATGCCATGTCGTTTGAACTTTGTGCCAAGCAAGGTTTCCGCGAAGCAGCACGCAAGGCCAAGCCTGTATTACTTGAACCTATCATGAAAGTTGAAGTGTTAACTCCGGATCAGTACATGGGAGATGTTACAGGTGACCTTAACCGTCGTCGCGGGATGATGGAAGGAATGGATACCCGTGCCGGCGTTCAGGTTATTAAAGCAAAAGTTCCGTTGAGTGAGATGTTTGGATATGTAACACAGTTACGTTCACTTTCTTCCGGACGTGCTTCGTCAACCATGGAGTTTTCTCATTACGCACCTGCACCTAATAACATCGCTGAAGAAGTGATTGCCAAAAGCAAGGGAAAGGTTAATGCAGATTAAGTAAATCCTCTTATAATTCATAAAAAACCCCGCATTTGCCGGGGTTTTTTTTGCAATAGGCCTAATTTTTAAGAAAAAAAATATTTTAGGCATTGAGTTTGTTTACTGCAATGCGTTCAATTGTTTTTTTTAGGATTTCCCGTTTTGGTCCGGCCGTTAAGGCTTATGAAAAACACCCGCAATTGAACAAGGCTCCTCCGGGAGCTTTTTTGTTAAAATGGCATTAAACTTGCTTATTTAGGACCAAAAGTATTTTATGAAACTAAATTCAGGCTTCACCCTTTCCATTCTCTCCATTGCCCTGGCTTTAAGCTTTACTTCCTGTCAAAAGGGAGTGGACAACGGAACCAACCCCAACAAAGCAAAACTTCAGATCTTTCTTACCGATGATCCAGGTAATTATGAAGAAGTAGTTATTGATGTGCAGGAGATCAAAATCAATTATTCTTCCGATTCATCAAGTGGCTGGCAAACATTGTCGAATGTAAATACAGGCTTATATGATGTATTGAAACTGGTAAATGATAATGACACCCTGCTTGCCGATGCTGACCTTGAACCGGGCAGAGTTCAGCAGATCAGGCTTATTTTAGGAAATAATAATTATGTGAAGGTAGATGGCCAGACACATAATTTACTAACACCAAGTGCGCAGCAAAGCGGACTTAAATTAAACATTCACCAGGATGTAGAGGCAGGTGTGCTGTACAAACTGCTTCTTGATTTTGATGCATCTAGGTCGATCGTAAAAACAGGAAATGGAAAATATATTTTGAAACCTGTTATTAAAACATCTTTTGAATCAATTGGTGGATCCATTCATGGAATTGTTGATCCGGGAAGTTTTGTAACCAATGTATATGCTATCCAGGGTCCGGATACAATTGCAGGTACCTATTCTTCCAATGGCAGTTACTGGTTAAAAGGATTAACCGCCGGATCGTACAACCTTGCCTTCGTTCCTTCTGATTCATCTTACCAGCAACAAACGGTTAATTCCGTAATAGTAAATACTAACCAGGTTACAACCGTGGATACGGTATTCTTACAGTAAATACATTCTTAAATTCTAAGCCATTCCACCCGGGATGGCTTTTTTTTTGAAATGAAAGAAAGATTCTTTCGTTTAGCTTTATTCAAACGCGTACATGCAAAAATTTGTATTGTTTTTTTTCCTGGCTATATCATCAACAGGTGCAGGTGCACAGCATTTATTATTGAAGAAAGGAATGAAGATCGATCGTTCGGTTACCATCAGGGCGTTTGATTATAACTACCGTGCCGATACGGATTTGAATAATCCCTTTTTAACTATTTCCGGAAATAATATAGTGGTGGATTTTAACGGAGCCATACTCACTGGTGCTTCTTCTGGTATGCTTCCAAATGAATTTTCGGGCCTGGCAATAAAAATTGAGAAAGGAAAAAACATCACCATAAAAAACCTCCATGTACATGGATTTAGAATTGCCCTGTATGCCGAAGAAGTGGAGCAATTAAAAATTGAGAATGCAGATTTTTCTTTTAACTACCGGCCAGGAAACAATTTGGATAAAAACAGAAAACCAAACCAGGCAAATGATCTGGCGGCAGTTGTTTTGAACAATTGTTTGCATACTGCCATATCAAACAGTGCTATCACTAACAATCATATTGGTTTGCTGGTAAAAAATTCATCCGGCAGTTTTGTTCATAACAGTAATGTAAGTTATAATTCGGCTCATGGAATATTACTGGCGAATGCAGACGATGGAAAATATCTCTATAATAAAATAATTTTTAATTATGGTGATTCTTCCGATCAATCATCATCGGCCATAAAATTATCGGGAACTTCTTCCGGAAACCTGTTTTATAAGAATGCCATTACCCATCATATTAATGGCGCCATTATTCAGTTAGAAAACATGTTGGTGATGAAAAATGTTTTCATGGAAAATGATTTTTCATTTGCTGTTCAGAAAGGCATTGTGAATTATTCTGATAATACCCTGGTCAATAAAAACCGTATTTACAATACTACACTGGCTGTAGAATCCACAGATGCTGAAAATGTAGTTATCAGTAACAATCATTTCAGGTTTAATGAAACAGGTATTCATTTACGCAATTCAGGTTCAGGCATAATACATCATAACCTGTTTTACATGGATGATGTAGCATTTAAACTTGATAAAAACATTTTCAATACAGATCAGACTGACAAACTGGTAGCGGTTCTTGTGGCAAACAGTTTTAACCAGAACAGGGTGGTATATGATATTCACCATGCCGATTCGGTGGCAGAGTTCAATAATGTATATAACAGTTACGAAATTCTTTTCCGTTCCGATACTTCCATGTTCAATATCGATCCCATGGAGAATGATGAATTGCTGGTGCGTTTATCGGAAGACTATGAACCCGTGCTTCCCGAAATTGAAAACCCGGAAAATCCCTTCAGGGGAGGTAATGTTTATGCAGGAAGACAGTTTATTCTTCCCGGTAATTGGGGTCCCTATAATTTTTCGTATCCAATGGCAATTGCCGGGGAAATTGATTCAACCGGGCATTTTGAGATTTTGTTAGCCGGACCGCCCGGAAAGGTGCGTATTCTGAATGATGCTGGTTATGAGTTGTTATTGCCAACCGATTCGGCTCTGCGGAAGATCCTTGCAAAAGGACAATCCGGTAAAAATCCTGCATCGATTTTATTGGAATTCAAGGGAGAAAGATTCAGAGATGAATCGGGGCGATGGCATGCAGCCGGAAAACCATTTCTATTCCGACCACAACTACCTCTTTTTAAAGATTGATTTCCAGGAATTTGATGTTAAATTAGCCTTCCGGGTTAAGCGAAGAGAGCAATTTCAAAGTTTTTTCATCTAATTAATCCTTTCTTCACAAATTTCTGCATTAAACTTTTGTCAGTTTAATTCGAGTCCTTTACCTTTGCACTCCCATTCCAAAAATGGGTTTTGACTTATGTCACAGAGAATCAGAATTAAATTACAGTCATACGACCACAACCTCGTAGACAAATCAGC
>JAEZCV010000177.1 GCA_023429985.1 Bacteroidota bacterium
GTTCCATACTGGTCGTTTAAACGTGGATATAATTTTTTAAAACAGGCAAGGATACATTTTAAAATGCTGGAAGACCTGGATCGTAAAATTCCTGTTTAATCAAATCCTTGGTTATTTTCGTTCATGCCCCGAATGGTAAAGATCTTTTTTACGGGAATGATCATCAGCTTCATTGGAACACTTCCATTGGGAACGTTGAATATTGCTGCCATGCAGGTAAGTATATCCGATGGTATTCAGCAGGCGCTGTTATTTGCATTGGGTGCATTAACTGCCGAAATCATTTATGTTAGAATTTCCCTGGTGGCCATGGACTGGGTGCGCAGGCAGGAAAAAATTTTAAAAGCACTGGAATGGATAACCTTTATTATTGTGGCAGCCCTTGCGGCATCAAGTTATTATGCGGCACTGCATCCCGAAGTGGAGGCAAATGTAATTTTAAGCAGTAAGCTGCACCGTTATTTACTGGGATTATTTATGAGTGCGTTGAACCCTGTTCAAATTCCATTCTGGTTTGGGTGGAGTACCATACTATTTACAAGAGGAGTGTTGCAACCAAAAAACAGCAATTATAATATTTACATTATGGGAATAGGCCTTGGAACCCTTTTAGGGAACATGGTTTTTATTTTAGGTGGAAGGCTTGCTGCAGATAAGATTACAGGAAATCAGAATATTCTTAACTGGATAATAGGAAGCATTTTCGCTGCCACCGCTATTTTACAATTAATCAGGATCCTTATAAAAAAGCGAAAAGCGGAACAATAACCTGGTTGTAGGCAAAATTAGTAACTCATTCCCCACCTCCCTCCGGGAGGCAGGCTCACTACTCACCCTTCACCACCTCATTTCCTGGCTTTTGTCCTGGTTTTTTCCTTTGCCTTTTTCTTTTCAATAGCAATATTCTCACGAATAACGTCCCAGTATTCTTTACCGTAGGAAACAAAAATTTCTGAACCGGCAGGTATATCTCGTTTGGCTTCAATAAATGCACGAAGTCCGTCATTTACGTAATCGCAATTATTGGTGATGCCTTTGATCCTGCTGATTCCACGAGCATCATTGGCATATCTTGCCAGTGCTTTTTTATAAGGCAGTGCATTGATCACATGATTATTGTTAATGGTGTAGAGATATCCATTATCGCTTTCGTTTTTTACATCTTTCCACTTTGATACTCTTCCCTTGTATTCAACGATCCTGCTTCCTTTTGGAATGAAAACTTTTGTGAATAATCCTAAGCCGGAATCGGGTATGGTTGATTTTTTTACAACCAGGTGCTTTTCAAGTAATGCCATGATTTTTATAAAGGTGCGTGAAGATAATTGGATTGGTGTGAACTTATAAAAATTCTTTAGAAGCTATATCAGCTAACACGGAATCTTAGTCTTTGTTACTTAACTCAACAGCCCAGTTATCCCTTTCATCGGGACTGAATTTCCAAGGGGCAAAATTGTTCTCTACATTGCTGTACATGCCATTCCATTCGGCAGGCTGGTTGCTTTCCTCCAGTGCCAGGTAGCGTTTTAACTGGTTAATGATACTCAATGGATGAATCAGAACAGGACAGGCCTGAACGCAAGCCTGGCAACTGGTGCATGCCCATAATTCTTCGGTGGTAATGTAATCGTGAAGCAGGGATTTGCCGTCGTCCTGGAATGATTTGTTTTTGCTGATGATGCCACCAACTTCCTCCATCCTGTCGCGGGTATCCATCATGATCTTGCGGGGAGAAAGTTTTTTGCCTGTTTGGCTGGCGGGACATGCAGCTGTACATCTTCCACATTCGGTACAGGCATAGGCGTCCATTAAATTCTTCCAACTCAGGTCAAATATATCCCTGGCGCCAAATTTTTTTGGTTCTTCGGGTGCAGCGTCTGTAGGAACCGTTTCCGGCTGCATGGCATATAATACCTCTTTTTGAATTTCAGGCATATTCGCCATTTTACCCTGTGAATCCAGCCGGGCAAAATAAGTATTAGGAAAAGCAAGTATAACGTGCAGATGTTTGGAGTAGGGCAGGTAATTCAGGAAGAAAAATACTCCTGCAATATGAAGCCACCAGGCGCTTCTTTCAATAATTACCAAGGTATTGGTATCCATACCTGTAAAAGCAGGAGTAATGAGACCCGATATCCAGAAATCTGATGTTGCTACATAGTGTTCCGCTCCCTGTATTTGCAATGCTTTATCTGCAGCATTCATTATAAGGAAAAGCGACATCAGTACAATTTCAAATATCAAAATATAATTGGCATCGCTTTTTGGCCATCCGTCCAGTTCCGACATATTAAGGCGCCTGACCTTTGTGAGATTTCTTCTTAATAAAAATATCACACAGCTGGCCAGAACCAGGAAGGCAAGAATTTCAAAAAAATTAATGACGAAAGAATAAAATCCACCCAGGTATGGTGCAAATAAGCGGTGTGTTCCAAATATACCGTCCAGCACAATTTCCAGGATCTCGATATTAATAATGATAAATCCAGCGTATACAAGAAAGTGCAATAGTCCAACCAATGGCTTGTCAAACATTCTTTTTTGTCCAAAAGCCATTAAAAACAGATTCTTCCACCTTTCAGGGTGTGGTTCCAGCTTTTCATCCCTGCCCAGGTTAATGTTTCGTCTTATTTGCCCTGCCTTCTTTACAAAAAGCCAGATGGCCACGATGGCCAGAACAGAAAATAAAATTTGTTGCACTAACTGCATATAGTTTTGCTAATTTAAGCGCTGTAAAAATAGGAGCTAAAAATGGAAACAACAGCAGAATCGAAGAATTGTGTATTGAATGCCGATGCCATAAGCCGAAAAATCAGGCGTATGGCCCTTGAAGTAGCGGAACAAAATCCGGATGAAAAAGACATAATTATTGCAGGCATCAATGGTAATGGCGAGATACTGGCAGCCCTGTTGATGGAGGAATTAAAAAAAGTAAAGGGTTTTCATATTCATTACACCACCATACGTTTAAATAAAAAAGATCCTGTAAATATAGAGCTTGACAAGAGTATGGATCTTAATGGTAAAATGGTTTTGTTAACCGATGATGTGGCTAATTCGGGAAGAACCATGCTCTTTGCCCTGAAACCCTTGTTAAATGCCCGTCCTAAAAAGATACAAACATTGGTGCTGGTGGAAAGAAGTCATAAATTATTTCCCATTCAAACAGATTATAAAGGCCTTTCCATTTCAACTACATTACAGGAACATATATCTGTAGAAACAGAAGGGAAGAAGATAACTGGCGCATGGCTGTACTGATCAGAAACTGATCCAGTTGAACCTTATTTTGTTTTGAGAATATTCTACTGAAGGTGCAGGAAATTTAAAAACATTCAACACGTAAAATGCAGTTCGTAAAAACCTGCTGTTGGTTTTTATTTTGGTTAGATCAATATCCGGCGCCAGGTACCATTGGCGATTGCGTATGATATCTCTTCGGTCAAAAACCAGGTTGCCGTCATCATCATAGGCAATATTTTCATAACCACCGAACATTCCATCAGCACCATGACCTATAGCGAGATTAAGCCAGGCCGGAATTCCTTTATTCTGTGTGAGTGCATTCAAATTAAAACTCAGCCAATAGGTTTGGGCATTGTAATCCTTTAAGATTCTTTCAGGCCACGACTTTCCAAATAGTTCATTTGCCCTGAGTTCCAGTGCAGGATCGCTATAGTTTTTAATATGGCTGGAGAATTTCAGGCTGATCTTTTGTTCTTTCCAGCCCAATTCCTGCGCAGCGAATAAGGCAGCGCCAAAAACATTCATGCCCATATCGGGCCAGCTCCATCCCCAGTCGGCCGATAAACCATCCAGGTATTCGATGGATGTCATGTACAATAAGCTGCTACCTGTACCCAGTAAAACTGCTGTTTTTCTGTTTACACCTGCCCATTGCCACATAGCTGTAACCACTTTGCTTGTATTATAGGTTGCCCAGGCATGCCCAATCTTATCCATCTGCTTCCATTCACCCGCATCATTATAGGTGTGAAAAGAAGTCCTTGGATAATCTTTATACCAGGCTTTGTTAAATAAATAGACAGATGTACCATAGCCTAAAGCAGAAGACCCACCAATCAGCCATTTTCTTGCGGTATAATTTTTTTGGAATGAAAGGGAATCCCTTTCTTTAACTTCCTGAGCGCTGCTGGGTAATGAAAATAAAATAAGAATATGAAACCACCATTTTCTCACCGGGCAAATGTACGTAGACTTAACTTCGCGGGAATATCGTAAAATCGGGAAGGCTTTAATTATAAACTTAGAAAATTATGAATCCGGAAATTCAGGAAAATATTAATAAATGGCTTACTGGCAAATTCGATGAAGATGTAAAAAAGAACATCAGGCATTTGCAGGAAACTAATACTGAAGAACTGGCCGATGCTTTTTACAAAAACCTGGAATTTGGTACAGGGGGATTAAGAGGTATTATGGGCGTTGGTACCAACCGTATGAATAAATACACGGTAGGTATGGCCACACAGGGTTATGCAAATTACCTGAAGAAATCCTTTCCCACATCTGAAATAAAAGTGGCTATAGCGCATGATTGCCGCAACAATAGCAGGTTTTTTGCCGAAACCGTAGCAGGTGTTTTTGCTGCAAATGGAATTAAGGTTTATTTATTTGAAGACCTTCGTCCTACACCTGAACTGTCTTTTGCCATAAGGCATTTTGGCTGTAAGGGTGGCGTGGTATGTACTGCATCTCACAATCCAAAAGAATACAATGGATATAAAGCTTATTGGGAAGATGGCGGACAACTGGTGCCTCCCCACGATAAGGGTGTAATTGATGAAGTGGAAAAGATAAAAACCCTGGATGAAGTAAAATGGAATGGTGGTGAAGAAAATATTACCATCATAGGGAAAGAGGTTGACGAAGCATATTTAAACATGCTTAAAAAGCTGAGCGTTTACCCGGAAATTATTGAAAAAGAAAAAGACCTGAAAATTGTTTTCACACCCATTCATGGAACAGGTATTGTGCTTGTTCCTGATGTATTGAAAAAATTCGGTTTTAGAAATGTGCACGTAGTGGAAGAGCAGGCAACTCCCGATGGAAATTTTCCAACAGTTGTGTATCCAAACCCCGAAGAAAGTGAAGCCATGAGCATTGGATTGAAGAAAGCTGCTGAACTGGACGCTGATATTTTGCTGGGAACCGATCCTGATGCCGATCGCGTTGGAATTGGTGTAAAGGATAATGATGGCAAATGGGTGTTGATGAACGGAAACCAAACGGCTGTTCTTGCATTTAATTATATTATTGAAAGCCGGAAGCAAAAGGGTATTGCACAACCTAACGACATGGTGGTTAAAACCGTTGTAACCACCGACATGATTGATGAAATTGCGAAGGCTAATAATGTAAAATGCTATAACGTACTTACGGGGTTCAAATGGATTGCTGAAAAGATCAGGGAAACGGAAGCAACAGAAAATTATACGATTGGTGGTGAAGAAAGTTATGGATTGATGATAGGTTCGCAAATACGTGATAAGGATGCTATTTCAGCTGTTGCTATTTTGTGTGAAATGGCGGCTTATGAAAAATCTAAAGGTCGAACCCTTTACCAGAAACTGGTTGAACTTTACCAGGAATATGGTTTTTACCTCGAGGACCTGATCTCCATTACTAAAAAAGGAATGAATGGTCAGCAGGAAATTGCTGCTATGATGGAAGGGTTTCGAAAAAATCCCCCTAAAGAACTTGCCGGAAGCAAAGTGGTTGAATTACGCGATTACCAGCAGAAAATAAAGACTGATTTAATTTCAGGGGCCACATCTGCAATTGATCTCCCAAAATCAAATGTTCTCCAGTTTATACTTGCAGATGGTAGCAAAATTAGTGCAAGGCCTTCGGGAACAGAGCCCAAGATCAAGTTTTACTTTAGTGTAAAATCTGATTTACAACATGCTGATGATTTTGAAAAAGTAAAATCAGCAGCACAAAATAAAATTCAACGCATCATTACAGAAATGAAACTTAAATAAAAAAACTGCCCTCGGGCAGTTTTTGGTTTTTCAAGGATGATCTATCTTCTGAAAACTTTATGCGTGGTTCTTTCATTTCCATTTATAATTTCTACCAGGTACATTCCTGATGGAATATTATCAAAAACAAATTCCAGGTTTTCTCCATTTATCCTTAACGTATAATTTCCAATCTTTATTCCACCTGCATTTATAACATTAACCACGGGTTTGCCTTTTAATTGTACTGGAACCGATAAATAATGCGTAAATGGATTGGGATGAGTGGTGGAACCCGTTTTCCTTTTAGCATATATCATGGGAGATTGCATTTCCATATTTTCTTTCCTCAGCATGATCCTGTAATAAACAGAACCTTGCCATTCATGATCCCGGTAAGAATGATCATATTGTGCAGCAGCTTTTATGGAATCTATCGTGGTAAAGTTGATGCCATCGCCTGATCGCTGAATGAAAAATTTACCGCCTCCATTGTGGTTGATCTGCCATTTTAATTCGTTATAGTTTCCATTTGCATTAACACTGAAGTTTGAAAATCGCATGGTTAAGAATGTCATGATGCTGGTGCAACTGCTGCAGGAATTGATCACCTGTGCGCTTCCCCATGCATTGGGTCGGCATCCCCATGGTATGCAGGATGCATCACTGGTATGCATATTTCCAAGACAAACATTTATGGAAGGATGGTGAGTAAGTGTATCATAAAACTGCGAATACTGTTCCACTAAAACACATGAAGGTCCGGTTGGCGCCTGGTAAGGAAGCCTTGCCCTGTTATACAATACCCGCATTCGTGTCATACTGTATGCGCCGGTACAAACACTTCCCGTAGCTGCCAGCGGATCTGTAATAAGTCCATGAAAATCTGCAATCCCGTTATTTGTAAATCGTGAAAAGGCATTGTTAATAACAAAATATTGGTTTTGCATTCTTAATTCAGCAGACTGCCGGGTATTTATGAAAATATTGGGATCGGCTGCAGAAGCATATGCTCCATCCATAACATAATTGCCCATACATTGAAAAACTCCTGCATTATAAATAGCTGAATTACCGCGAACAATTAGTCCTGCTGCATTATTTACCACCAGCTTTGCACCTTCATGAATAAAAATGCTTCCGGAATCAAAAACAAGATCGTTCAGTGTTAGTTCGCTGCAAATAACAAGCGTACCTCCTGAAAGTTTTACATTGGAAAGAGTAGCAGCGGTTCCATAATAGAACTTTTGATCTCCTGATGTAATATCATCATTGGAAACGACAAGCGTTTCAGTTCCCGAGCAAAATGGAAACGCCGGGGCTGTAAGACATTGGGCATAAAGGTTACCATAGATCATGGACATGGAAGCAAGCAGCAGGTTTTTCAGTTTCATAGTTTTGGATTTAAACTACCTTAAGGCCCCGCAAATCGCAACGGTTCAAGGTATTGGAATTGCTTTTCTCACAGGTATTGGACAGCAGGGCCGCGGTAATCATAAGATTGCATCATTACATGCGAATTGATCTTAATGATCTAAAACTAGGCTTGCAACATGCCTTTTGGCAAACGAAATGAAATGGAGATACCGAAAAACTGAGTGAAGCTTAAGATTTTTGAAGTGAATGTTATTCTCCCAGCCATAACCTGAACCCGGGTGCCCGGTTTCTGCTTACAATGATCTCTTCGTCGGGAGATGGAGTGATTTTTAATTTAAATCGTCCTCCAAAATATGGGTGTATCTGGCTGATTGAATCAACGCTAACAATAAAGGAACGGCTGATCCTGTGAAATTGAGAAGGGTCGAGAAGCTGTTCAAGCTCGCTCATTTTGTATTGAATGATATATTTATTTCGCATGTTGGTAATACAATAAACAAATCGTCCGTCGGAATAGAAATAGGCAATATCATCAACAGATAATGAGAGGAATTTTTGGCCACTTTCAACAAAAAATCTTTTCTTAAAAACAGGCGTTCTGTTTACCGTTATGCCTTCCTGCGGAATTACTGCTTCACCCAGGCTGATTCCACTGGCTTTTGGGTCGGGGAGTTTCCCCAGGTTTTTTAATTGGGCAATATGACCTGCCCTGAAAGCAAGATAGGTAAGGTTTTCATTCCGGGTGTGCAAAACAAGTTTTGCTAATACATTCATATTCTTAATACCCAGGAAAGGAAGTTTTGCCAGATTGACCAAAACAATATCGGGCCATGGATTATCTCCTAACCATGCCTGGAGCTTTGAAAGATTCTCTAAGGTTTTTACAATGTTAATGGAAGGGTCGGCCATTTTTAAAATGCTGACAAGTTTTCTTGCTTCCGTTTTTTCTTTTTCAACTACCACTACGTTCATACGGTATGATTTCCGGTCTGTTCAAATATATTTTGTGCAGGCCACCATCATTGCGTGAATAAGTATGAAATGCAGAATTTAAAGATGAATTGTATAAATCTTTATCAAAAAAACGGAACAGGACATCATTCAGGCATATTTCAACCAACCATCAACAATTTTCAGCACCAACTTCCATTCACAAAAAAAGTGTCCTTGCGGGACACTCTTTTACTTTAGGCGGATGGACTTAATAAGTTAATGGTTTTTCGATATTGGAATACAAAGTAAAGCCCATTATGCCGTAGAAAAACCTGCTAATCGGTGAAATGGAAATTTTTGGCGGTATCTAAGGCTGAACTTTTCTTTTAAATTTAAATTTCGGAATGATCATGGGAGTTGATCTGCGGTAAGCTTCATATTCATCGGCATATTCTTCTGTCAGTTTTCTTTCTTCCAGCCTGATACCAATAAGTGTATAGATGGTAATCACCAGGTTTGTTAAGAATAAAGAAAATAAAGGACTAATGAAAAACCATCCCCAAATCATAAGGAATGTTCCCAGGTATAAAGGGTGCCTTACAAAACGGTGCAATCCTCCGGTCATTAAAATTTCTTTTCCTGGTTGTTCAAATGCAGATCTCAATCCACTGAGCGACATAAAATATTTTTTTATCATGATGAACATAATAACCAATCCTCCCAGCAGTAAGATTAGGGCCAGTATTTTTATCGGCAGGGGAACGGTAAACATTTTATAGGTTGAAAGATTTAACTGGTAAATAAGGATGGCCAGGAGTGTAAGAAATGCAAATACATTATAGGCTGTTCTGTAATACCTGAAATTATTTCCCAGTTTATGTTGCATTCGCATCTTAAAGCTTTTTGCTGCAAGTAAACTATGCAAAACGCAATAGGCAATCCAAAGTATGATCAGTATCAGGTGTGGCCCGGGCATCAAGGTAATTTTTTACATGGGTCAGCAGCTTGTTATATTTGCAGCATGAGACAGACCGAAGATACGTACCGCCATAAAGGATTAAGAAAAAAACTGGTTGATACGGTTCGGGCAAAGGGAATTACCGACGAAAATGTTTTAAATGCGATTGCAAAAATTCCGAGGCATTTTTTTTTAGATTCCGCTTTTGATGAAGTGGCTTACGAAGACAAAGCTTTTCCTATTGCTGCCAGTCAAACCATTTCCCAGCCATATACGGTAGCTTACCAG
The DNA here is from genome assembly GCA_023429985.1 of Bacteroidota bacterium. Lineage (GTDB taxonomy): Bacteria > Bacteroidota > Bacteroidia > Chitinophagales > Chitinophagaceae > Flavisolibacter. The sequence continues at coordinate 9,541 of JAEZCV010000177.1, forward strand.
TCGCAATTACTAGAAGTAAAACCTTTTTTAAAAGTGCTTGAAATTGGAACTGGAAGTGCTTACCAGGCTTCGGTTCTTGCAGAAATGGGTGCGCAGGTTTTTACAATCGAAAGACAAAAAACACTGTTCGATGCCAACAAAAAATTTGATTATATCAGAAGATATCCCAACATAAAATTTTTTTATGGCGATGGATATGAAGGCCTTCCAACCTACGCTCCATTCGACCGCATACTAATTACTGCCGCAGCTCCAGAAAATCCTCCCCGACTGGTTGAACAGTAAAAGCCCGGTGGATGTATCGTTGTTCCTGTGGGAGGCGGCGATGTGCAGGTAATGAAACGGCTGACCCG
>JAEZCV010000223.1 GCA_023429985.1 Bacteroidota bacterium
TGAATAATTACCCGTTGCCCCGGTGCTATCTGGTGATCAACACCACCATTACGTTTCAAATAAATCAAACCTTCATTCGTAATATAATTTACAAACCAGCTGATCTCATCTACGTGGGCTTCAATCACCACTTTAAAAGGATGCTTTGGATTGATTACACCAACTGCAGTACCATAGGGGTCTGTAAAAGTTTCATCTACAAAGGGTTTAATATAGTCGAGCCAGAGTTTTTGACCTTTAAATTCAAAACCCACCGGTGAGGGGGTATTGATATAATTCCTGAAAAATGACATGGAATGATCGGTAATAACGGAAGTGTCTTTCTTTTTGCCTGCTTTTGCCATGATAAAAATTATCGGGCAAATTTAGCTAAAACCATTAAAGGAGCCGATAAGATCATCAGTCCGTCTAAAACAAAATAATAATTGAAGTCGCTCGTGTGTTTTTTAAAATAGCCATAGAGCAGGCCGAGAGGCACTCCAGGAAGCAGCAGAATGGCAATTTCAAGGTAGGTAAAATAGGGAAGAAGGAGGATGGATGAAGCCAGGAAAATAAAAAAGCTGGTCCAGAATAACCTGTTTATACCTTTTTCGGAAAATGCTGTAATCATGGAGCGGATGTTTTCTTTTTTATCTATTTCCCTGTCGCGGTAATCAAAGATGATGCAGATGCAATAAATGAAAAAGAAACGGTTAACAAGGTAAAAGACAAAACCTGTTGTGGATGTCAGTCCGCCAATGAGTAAGGGCAGGCCCGAGGTAACGTGCATCCAGGCGAGGGAAAGAAATATGGTTTTACCAATGGCGAGCCGCCTGAAAATATTAAATGAGGGCAATGGGATTTTGGGTGCCGAATAAATAAAAGTGAAGAGTGCTGTTATAGCCAGGTAATGAAAATGATCAATGAGCAAAAAAGCAAACCATGCGGAGGCCAGCAAAGCTGAAATTGAAAGAACAAAATGCAGTTGGCGGTTATGAATATTGAAACTGATCTTTTTCGAAACTCTTTCACCCTGCCGGGTCAAAAACCAGTGAAAGTTATAGGAAGAAACAGTACCGCAAAAGATAAAAGCATATAAAGCTTTGGGTGCCTTTACGTCAAAAAGAAGGCAGCTTTGCCAGGTCATGAAAACGGCCCCTATGGCAATAAAAAGGCTGCTAAAGATGAAAAAATCAAATAATTTTTTAAGAATGGCCAATTTACCTGATTACAATAACACTGGTAGATACGGTGTCGCTGCGGTTCCCGGCGGCGTCCTTGACCCAGAATTTTAAATTCATGGTATCGGGTTCAAACTGCTGGGGCGTTGATCCGGGAATATTTATGGCATTGATACCAAAAACAAGACCGTTCTGGTATTCCAGGTCTAGTTGGATCTCGGCTTTGGTAGCGGTGGGATGATCGGGAATTTTATAAGGAATGGGGTTTCTAAACTGTGGGTTTTTAATATTCAGTCGTTCACGCACCACGAATATAGAATCGGTAACATCGCCTTCTTTATCTGTTACTTCCAGGATTACCCTGAATAAACTGTTAACGGGGAGTATCTCTGTACTTTGAGAAACAACTTTCAGGGTGGGTTTGGTTTCGAATTTATCTTTGCTGCAGGAAAAGGCCACTGCAGCCAGGAATAAGTATACAATTGTTTTTTTCATAAATCTATAACCAAATTTAAGCTATGCCACCGGAAATACCTAAACCCCAGGAACTAGAGGAAAAGGTATTTGGCATTAGCAACGATGAATCATTCCAGACTATTGCCCTGGAGGTATATAACTTCCAGTTTCATAACAATATTTTATACCGGCGTTTTTCACTTGCAATGGGTAAAGAGCCTTCCATGGTAAGAAGTACCGGGGATATACCCTTTTTACCAATTTCATTTTTTAAAACCCACGAGGTAAGAACTACTGCATTTGAAACCCAATTAATTTTTGAAAGCAGCGGAACCACAGGTTCGGTAAACAGCAAACATTTTATAAAGAAACCCTCCTTATACGAGAAAAGTTTTTTAAGAGGTTTTGAAAACTACTTCGGAGAGCCTGGTAATTTTTGCATTCTTGGACTGCTGCCCAGTTACCTGGAAAGAAAAAATTCTTCGCTGGTTTATATGGTGCATGAATTAATTAAAAAAAGTGGGCATAAAAAAAGCGGATTTTATTTGAATGATCATGAAAAATTAAAAAATGTACTGCTTTCCCTGGAGCAGGAAGGACAGGAAACAATTTTATTTGGTGTGAGTTATGCATTGCTTGATTTTGCAGATGATTTTCCCATGCAATTAAAATATACACGAGTAGTTGAAACCGGCGGCATGAAAGGAAGAAGAAAAGAACTGACCAAACCAGAATTATACAATGCTTTAAAAAAAGGTTTAGGTATTGATAAAGTGTATGCCGAATATGGAATGACGGAATTACTATCGCAGGCTTATGCAGAGAATGGCTTGTATACTACACCACCGTGGATGAAGGTATTTATGCGCGACGAAACCGATCCATTGAGTTATGTAGAAAATGGAAGACCGGGCGTGATGAATGTAATTGATCTTGCCAATTTATATTCATGCAGTTTTATTGCAACTGAGGATGCAGGTAAGTATATAAATGGAAAGTTTGAGGTGCTGGGCAGAATCAATAACAGTGATATCAGAGGATGCAGTTTAATGGTGGCTGAATAGCAAAAATGAAGATCAAAACATACTACAAAAATTCCACTAGTTTATCTAAGTGTTATACAGTGATAATTCGTATTTATCCAGAATAGAAATCGTAAATTTCCGAGACAATTATTGGTCTATTTACGAGTGGCTAAGTAAATACCATAATTGCAAAATAGGGTGGAAATCCAATTGTTCAGGAGTTCGCTTATACCTACATTTGAATAGAAATTGATCGCAGCCAATCCTTGAAAACCAAAACTAATCCAAATCCAATCCATTGAAAGGCCATGGTGAAGATCAGTTTCAAAAATCCAAATCCATTGAATAGGCCCGTTTTTATCCAAACCCTTGAAGACCGCGGATCAATCCGCTATCCAATCCTTTGAAAACTAAAAGGCGTCCGACTATGAAAAGAACTTAACAAGACTATTTCACGCCTTAAATATTGATCCCCTCTTTTAAGAGGGGATTTTTATTTTATCTCCAACCAAAAAAATGGAACGCAGATGTCGCACATTGGCCGGATTAGCACAGATTGAATTTTTTCCGGCTACAATATCCTCTGAATTGCGAGAATATTGACAAAGTATTAGTAACACGCATAGGTTTGCTTTCCTTTTGATGAAACCGGTCTCAACTTTCTCTAAAAAAAATTTTCTTACTGCTTAGTTTAATTTCTTCTATGGGCATTATAGTTGTATTGGGGAGGGGATTAAATGCTAACAATTAAAATTTTATAATTATGAAAAAGACCATTCTCGCATTGTGCCTGGCAGGAAGCTGCAATGCCGTGTTTGCACAGGTTACCCAGGATTCAATGAAAACACAGGAAACCATTTACACTACCACCAGTGCTGAACTGCATAAAAATCATCATACAATTTACAGGGACACATCACTAACCGCAACAGGCGATTACAGTGCTTACGGCGTTACATCGGCAACAGTACCCAGTTCGGTTCAGGGATTTTTCGACAGGGATTATCCAACTGCAGGAACAGTTACATGGAGAATGAAAGGTCCGTGGTATCATGCAACTTATAATAAAAATGGAAGGTACTCGCATGTATATTATAACGATGCCGGAAAATCATATAAAGTTTCATTACCGGTAACGCAGAACTATGTTCCGGATGATATTATTGCGCGTGTAAGCGATATGTTTGGCGATATGGTTTATGATGTGGCCACCATTAAAGGATCAAATGGTAAAGATCTTTATCATGTAAGAACACTTGAAAATGGTGAAATGCGCTCACAATGGATTGGCGATGACGGAGCTACCGTAACTGATCCTTACCGCAACGATTCTGTTGCTACCGACTGGAATACATCTTCAACCGGCAGCAATCCTGCAAACAGTTCCATGCAAGATGCGGAACAGTCCACCCAGATTAATGATACATCAGCACCTGCAGTTAACAGCAGCCAGCCTGTTAATCGGGAGCAAACGCCACTGGTAGATGACCAGATGCCAATTAATGAACCCATGCCAGCAGGTGGTAGTGATGAAAATCCATCTGCAACTGATCCTTCCAGCAGTGCGGTATTGGACAGAAAGCAAAAGAGCAGGAATTATATTTCCTGATAAGCAAAATATAAAAAACGAGGGCCCGGAAATTCCGGGCTTTTTTTATTTCTATTGACGCGGCCTTAAAGGGAAATCGGCCGGAGAAGCATTATGATGGTGTTGAAGTTTATGATGCAATGCAAGTGAAAGGTCGGATAAAGTTTGTCTTTGAATTCTGACCTCCTCCCATGAAGCGCCTGAAAGAATTGCTGATTCAATTTCGCTTTCCTTGGTAGCGTAAAGATTTTTTAATATCTCAAGGTCGAGTTGAAGCAGGTTCTTTTTCATAGTTCCTGTTTAAAAAATTTTTTCCCAGGCATTTGTACTGAATGCATGGTTTCATGTTGAAGTGCAAAAGCGATATCAGTGGCTTCCTTCATTATATTGTCAATTATAATTTGCGAACCGCCTGCATGGATCATTTTTTTTAGCTGGCAGATCTTAGCATTATATGATTTCTCCAGGTGCCTGATCTTTTGATTAAGCTGCATTTCCAGGATAGTGGTTTAAACGGCAGGGGCAAATACTGTTCCATTCAACTGCATTTGCCCGGGTATTTTTAAGAAACAAGAAGTTTTACCTGGAAATAACGGTTTTAATTGCTTTATTTTCCGGGCTCAATTTATTATCTAAGTATATTTATTAAACAGCAACTTACTCTTAACCATTAGGATATAAAGATTTTGATACCAGCTGAATTATTTGAACTCCGCCCGGGCATCTGCGCAGTGGTACTGCCTGATGCTCCGGCATTTACTTTATCTTTTGCAAGCAATGATTTTGCATCGGTTCTGGACAAGGAAAAATCTGCCCTTCGGGGAAAGGGTTTTTTAGAATTTTTTGATGATAAGGCCGTAGGAGCTGAGCTGATTTATTCATTTGAGCAGCTGATTGAAAATAAATATCCTCAGCAATTACTGGTTCCTGGATATTTGAAGCAGGAAGACAATGCCAATTTCTGGAAAGTTACCAACACACCTGTATTGAATAAGCAGGGGGAAGTTGAATATATTATTCATTGTGCGGATAATACAGGATATAATGTGAGGGCAGAAGGCATAGAAAAAGCCTACAATCTTTTTATGAATGCGCCTGTGATTATAGGCGTTTTGCGTGGGGAGAATTATGTTATTGATCTTGCCAATGAAGGATTGCTTGATGTTTGGGGAAGAAAAGCCGATGTTATTGGAAAGCCATTGCTGGAAGCATTACCGGAATTAAAGGAGCAGGGTTTTATTGAATTGCTTGATAAGGTGCGGGAAACCGGCGAACCATTTTTTGCTTATGAATTTCCCATTACCCTGCACCGCAATGGAAATCCTGAAGTTTTTTACTTTGACTTTGTTTATAAAGCTATTTATGACGAGGGTGATACTGAAAAAGCAAGTGGAATAATAAGCGTTGGTCACGACGTAACTCCACAGGTTATTGCAAAGAAAAGAACTGAAGAAAGTGAATTGAAATACCGCCATTTATTTGAATCACTTGACCAGGGGTTTTGCTTATTGGAAATGATCTTCGGTGAAAATAATGAACCGCTCGATTATCGCTTTTTAGAAACAAATGCGGTGTTTGAAAAACAGACCGGCCTTGTTAACGCAAAAGGTAAATCGGTACTTGAACTGGTGCCCAACCTGGAAAAACACTGGCTTCAGTTATATGGAAATGTAGCTTTAACAGGAGAGTCTACCCGTTTTATTGAAGGTTCCGAGGCCATGGGTCGCTGGTTTGAGGTGTATGCATTTAAGATGGGTGGAAAAAGCAGTAATACTGTTGCTTTATTGTTTACCAATATTACAGAGAGAAAGCATAATGAAGAAGCTTTGCAGCAAAGTGAAAGGAACTTAAGAAACACTATTCTGCAGGCACCTGTAGCCATGAGCATTTTGCGGGGGCCTGAATTTATTGTGGAAATAGCCAACCAAAGAATGTACGAGTTGTGGGGCAGGGGCGAAGCCGAACTTTCGGGAAGATCCATCTTTGAAGGCTTGCCGGAATCGAGCGACCAGGGCTATGAGGAGATATTAAATAAGGTGTACAAAAGTGGAGAACCTTTTAGCGCCAATGCAATTCCGGTTAATGTTCCGCGCAGAGAAGGAATAGAAACCATCTATACCAATTTATTGTATACGCCATTCCGGGAAGGAGATGGGAGCATTTCGGGAATTATTGTGGTAGCTTCTGATGTTACAGACCAGGTAATGGCAAGAATGAAAATTGAGGACCTGGTAAAGGAAAGAACAGTTGAACTTGCCAGGGCAAATGAAAGCCTGGTGCATGCAAATGAAGAATTAAAAAGGTCGAATGAAAACCTGGAGGAATTTGCTTATGCCGCCTCTCACGATCTTAAAGAACCCATGCGAAAGATCCAGCTTTTTTCAGAGCGATTAAAAGACAGGTTAATAGATGAATTAAAGCCGGAGGAGCGGCATTATTTTGACAGAATCTTACACGCTACCAACCGTATGAGTATTTTAATTGATGACCTGCTAATGTATTCTCATGTGAGTAAAGGCATAAGCCATGAAGAAATGATAGATCTCAACCAGAAGATAAAATTAATTATGGAAGACCTGGAGCTGGAGATCGAAGAAAAAAATGTGACCATAAAAGTTGACGAACTGCCGGTGGTAAAAGGCCAGCGGCGCCAGATACAACAACTGTTTCAAAACCTTATTGGAAATGCCATCAAATATGGGCGAAAAGATATTCCGCCAGTTATAAAAATTAGCTCCAGGAAGATTTCCGGCAGTGATGAACCCTTGCATGTAAAAACAGAAAATCGCTTAAAAGATTATTACCTGATTGAAGTAAAGGATAACGGAATTGGTTTTGAGAAAGAAGATGCCGAACGCATTTTTAATGTGTTCACCAGGCTGCATGGAAATGCAGAGTATAAAGGAACAGGTGTAGGACTTTCCATTGCAAGGAAGGTGGTTGAAAATCATGGCGGAGCCATCTGGGCAGAAAGTAATCCTGGTGAGGGATCTAGTTTTAAAATTCTTTTTCCGGCGAATGGAGAGAAGTGAGTAGTGAGCCTGCCTGCTGGCAGGCAGGTAGTGAATACCAATTCATACTTATAATTTTTCAATTCAACCAGTGAGTAAAGAATGAGAGGGCGGGCTATTATAATTTCGCTTTTGTGGAATCAAAGCTTCATATACCAAAAACAGGGCCTTTAAGAGATCGCGTTATTGCTATATGGCAGGGTATAGGAAATTTCAACGGAAGGGAAACTATTTTGCCAAAAGGAATAGTTGAGATCATATTTAATTATACCCGGCAAACAAAGGGAAGCTTTGCCAATGAATTGATTATTGCGCCGCGGTGTTTCATTCAGGGTTTAAACACACAATGCTTAAAGGTTGAATATACCGGGCAGCAAAACATGCTGGGCGTTCAATTGCAAAGAGATAAAGTAAAAGATATTTTAGGCGTTCTGCCTGGTGAGTTCAATAATCGCCTGGTTGACCTGGAACTTATCAACCCGCATTTTGGAATGCTTTGGCACCGGTTAGCAGAAATAAATTCATTTGAGGAAAGAGTTCATGTTTTGGAAAATTCACTTCCCCTTATTTCAAATCAGTACTGCAAAAGAACAGCGCACCTGTCTCAATTGTTTGAGGGTGGGCGTGTTGATAGTTTTCAATCAGTGGATACACTTGCACGCGAAGTATGTTATTCCACCCGACAACTTAGTCGTATCTCTCAACAATTGTTTGGATTAGCACCAGAAGAATTGATTTCTTATAAAAGATTTCTTCAATCGGTGCACCTCATTTCACATAAAAATACTTCTCTCACTTCCATAGCATACGAAGCCGGTTATTACGACCAGGCGCACTTCTGCCGTTCATTTAAATCCTATGCAGGCATGACAGCCATGCAATACAAAAAGCAAAAAAGCCATTTGCCGTTTCATATTTTTTCTTAGACTTTCATCTTGTCCGATACATACAATTTCCGGATTTCATAGTTGATGATTTTTGTGAAAGATTGAAGGAAATATCTTCTTCATACATCATAATCAAAAACCAAAACCAATTTTATGACAAGGAATATTGTTTACTCCCTCACCTGCCTGTTTTTTACTATTGTAATAGGTGGTGCCGTTTATGAACATTTAGCTGTTGTGCCCCAGTGGGCAGCCGGTCCTCCTGCATCTTTATCTATGTTCCAGGGTGAATATGGGTTAAAAGCTGAGAACTTTTGGATACCTATTCACCCATGTGCATTATTGCTCTTTATCACTTCAATAATAATGCACTGGAAAACTGAAAGAAAAAACAACCTGTTAATCACTGCACTGTCTTACGTGGCTATATTGATCATAACCAGAATTTATTTTGTGCCTGAACTTTTATCCATCACCGGTACACCATTTTCACTTTCTGTTGATCCTTCATTGGCGGAAAGAGGAGCAATGTGGGAGATTTTAAGCCTGGTAAGACTGGGCGTATTAATTGTGCTTGCTTTAATTCTTTTCTTAGGACTTTCAAAATCTCAGGTTAGAGTTAGCAGCGAAGAAAATAATAGAGCAGCTAAAAGAAAGAAAAAAAGTTTTGCAACTGCATAAATGATTTTATGAAGCATGCCTTTAAATTTTTTAGGCGTGCAGCAACCAGTTCATTATAATGAACGATAGGCATAAATAGGAAAGCAGATTAGGAAAGAAAGTGAAATATTTACAATGAAATAACTTCATCCGGAAGGAAAGGTTGGCGGAAGTATATGAATTGCGAATAGTTGTATGATAATTTGAATCAATAGTGCTGATGGTAATTTACCAGGCTTACCGGTTCACGTTGGGGCTGAAAATCTGAATAATAATTCCGGATGCGTTCGAAGGTGTTCAACTGAGCGTTCATATCATTTTTTGTTACCAGCTCTTTTAAGAACAGATCCCGGAATCCAGGCAAACTTTTAAAGTAACCTGCATACCGGCCTCTCATTTCTGCTATAGCTTTCCATTCGCCTTCCCAGGCTGCGGCCAGTTGCAGGTGTTGGCGACAGACATTCAAACGATCCTCAACCGTGGGAGGCGGCAATTCTTCACCGGTTGACAGGTAATGCCTGATCTCACGGAAGATCCATGGATTACCAATAGCTGCCCTGCCGATCATGATCCCGTCAACACCGTAACGGTTTTTATATTCCAGTGCTTTTTGAGGACTGTTGATATCACCGTTGCCAAAAACCGGGATGGTGATGCGCGGGTTGTTTTTTACTTTCCCGATCAGGTGCCAGTCGGCCTCGCCCTTGTATAACTGGCAGCGTGTGCGCCCATGAATGGTGAGCGCCTTTATGCCTGCATCCTGCAAGCGTTCCGCAACTTCTTCTATATTGACCGACTGATCATCCCAGCCAAGGCGCGTTTTTACAGTTACAGGGAGACGGGTAGCTTTCACGCAAGCTTCTGTAAGTCGCACCATGCGTTTTAAATCTTTCAATACGCCGGCGCCAGCACCTTTACTAACAATGCCTTTCACCGGGCAGCCGAAGTTGATATCCAGGAAATCGGGGCGTGTACTATCCACTATGGAAGTTGCCATGGCCATGGTTTCTTCATTTCCCCCAAATATCTGAACACCGGTTGGCCTTTCTTCCGGAAGAATTTCCAGCTTTTTCCGGCATTTGGCGGTACGGTTCACCAGTCCATGACTTGAAATGAACTCCGTAAACAGCAGATCTGCTCCCTGCTCTTTACATATCATTCTGAAAGGAGGGTCACTTACATCCTCCATGGGAGCCAGCAAAAGGGGAAACTCAGGTAAAGAGATATGTCCAATTTTCATGGGAGGTTAATGAAGGGCAAGGTAAGTTATTGGAGAGCAAAAATCAGGTGCAAAGTACATTTGTTGATTGGAGGATGAACAGTTAGAATTAGAAACAGAAAGAGAAAGAGAAAGAGTGTGCGGCGCTCTCCGCTCTCTTTCTCTTTCTTTTACTTGTGCCCAGGACCTGCCTGCCGGCAGGCAGGCTGGAATCGAACCAGCACATTCTTGCGAACGGCAGACTTGCCTGCCGGCAGGCAGGTTTTGAGTCGGCTTTAAATTGAAACCTAAATATTCCAGAAAATAATAAAAAAGCGAAGCAGCTTTCGCTCTCCGCTCTCTTTCTCTTTCTTTTACTTGTGCCCAGGACTGGAATCGAACCAGCACATTCTTGCGAACGGCAGATTTTGAGTCTGCTGCGTCTACCAATTCCGCCACCTGGGCAAACAGGGCAGCAATGTTACAACTATCCACCGAAAATCAAACATCAATCACCTCAAATTCCTTTATTTACAACAGGATTTTTTAGGCATAAGGAAAGTCAACACCTGCTTCAATATCATCATCACTTTATACATCCCTGCAAAGTTAAGCCCTTCAATGCCGCTACCAGTGCGGGTTTTGATGTTTCGTTCAAAATCAGGCATTTTTGCAACTGAATTATGATAAAATTAGGACTCATAAGGGAAGAAAAAATTCCTGCCGACTACCGGGTGGCGCTTACACCCGCCCAATGTAAATGGATCAAAGAACAGTACCCGGAACTTAGCATTAAAGTGCAATCATCACCCGGACGATGCTTTTCCGATGCGGAATACCAACGCGCCGGTGCCGAAATCACCGAAAGCCTGCACGACTGCCAGGTGATCCTGGGTATCAAGGAAATTCCTCCTTCCAATATTCTTCCCAACAAAACCTATATCTTTTTTTCCCATACCAGGAAAAAACAACCTTATAATCAAAAGCTGCTGCAAACCATCATTGAAAAGAACTGCACGCTGATTGATTATGAATGCATGGAACACGAAGATGGTCAGCGTATCATTGGTTTTGGATTTTTTGCAGGCATTGTGGGTGCGCATAATGGCATGATGGCCTACGGTAACAGAACAGGCGCCTATTCATTAGACCGCGTTTATAAACAAAAAGATTTCAAAGAACTGATCCATTGTTATTTCGGATTGAAGATCCCTAATATTAAAATTGCCGTTACAGGTTCTGGACGTGTGGCACATGGCATCGTGGAGATCATGAACCTGATGGAAATTATTGAAGTGGAAAAGGATGAATTCCTGCAAAAGAATTTCAGCTATCCTGTTTATGTACAGTTAAAAGGTGCCGACCTTTATGTTCACAAGGAAACAGGGAAGTATAACCGCGATCATTTTCACCAACATCCTTCAGAATATATTTCCACCTTTCCAGAATACCTCCCGCACACCGATGTTTTGATGAATGGTATTTACTGGGATGAAAATGTGCCCCGGCTATTTGATAACCAGGATGTTGCCCAACCTAACTTTCGCATTTCTGTGATCTCGGATATCACTGATGATATGCATGGTTCCGTTCCAATAAATTTAGGTGATCAAACCATTGAAGATCCTGTTTACGGGGTTGATAAAACCAGTTTGCAAAAAACAGCACCATACATGCAAACTTCGGTGGATATAGTTGCGGTGGGTAATCTTCCCAATGAATTACCAAGGGATGCATCCAAATATTTTGGTGAGCAATTGATCAAATATATTTTGCCTGATCTTATTGGAAATGGTTCAGCCATAATTGAACGCGCTACTATTGTAAAGGAAGGCAAACTCACACCGCGGTTTGAATATTTATCCGATTATGCCGCCGGGAAATGATCAGAGGTATAAATAATAATCTTTCAGCAGTTCGGTAAACGCCTTGCTGTAAGTGCTATCATTTTCACGTATATATATGTCCGAAGCGTTGAATTCTTTTTTATATCCGCACATCAGCATAATACGAGTGGGTGGATGGATAGGAGAATGATGAACATGCACGACCTCATTGATCTCAAATCCATTTTCTTTAATTATTTCTATTGCTTCATCTTTTCTTCTGAATGGAAGCAGAAGAAAAAATCTTCCATCAGCTGCCAGCACTTTTTTTATTGTTTGTAGTAATTGAGTGAGCGTAAGGTGAGAACTGTGGAAAGCCTTGTTCCGGGCTTGGGTTTCTGCCATTAAATCGTTTTCGTAAAATGGGGGATTGCTGAGTATAACATCATATTTGTTTGCGGGAATGAATTCTAAAATATCTCCTTCTATGAGCTGCACATTTTTATGAAAAGTTGAACCTTCTATATTTTCTTTTGCTTCTTCAGCCGCGAGGTGATCTATTTCTACCGCATCCATTTCAATATTGTTCTTTTGCGCGATCATTAGGCTGAGTAGTCCTGTTCCTGTTCCTATATCCAGTGCTGTTTTATAATCCAGGTCATGTAATTTTTTTGCTACCCATGCGCCGAAGAGGCATGCATCGGTGGTTACCTTCATGGAGGTGTTTTGCTGGTGAATGGTGAATTGCTTGAATTGGAAAAAGGGATTTCGCAAGTGCGTTTAATTATTAATACTTTTTAAAGTTGTCCTTCTATGTTTTTTTGAACCACGGAGACACGGAGGCACAAAGAGGCACTGAGAAATGCTCTGTGTTTCCTCCGTGTCTCCGTGACTTCGTGGTTCAAATCTACAAGGTTACCATTCCTCCCTCGCACTAACAGTTGCACTCAAATCATCAAACTTTCCATCGAGGAATTTATAATAACCCGTCATGGCGATCATGGCTGCATTATCGGTACAGTATTCAAAAGCAGGAATAAAAGAACGCCATTGATGTTTCTTACACATCTCCTCAAAAGCCTTTCTTAGCCCGCTGTTGGCCGAAACACCACCTGCCAGACATAATTCACGGATGCCTGTTTTTAATGCCGCTCGTTTATATTTCTTCAATAAAATATTAATGATGGTATATTGAATCGAGGCACAAAGATCTGCAAGATTTTTTTCAATGAAATCCGGATCTTCTTTCAACTGCTTTTGCAAAAAATATAAAATAGAAGTCTTCAGTCCACTGAAACTAAAATCCAGTTCAGTGATCTGGGGTTCTGCAAATTTAAATTTCAATGCATCTCCCTGCTGTGCGTATTTATCAATCAATGGACCGCCAGGGTAGGGAAGTCCAAGCAGTTTTGCCGACTTATCAAAAGCTTCGCCTGTAGCATCGTCAAGTGTTTCACCAATGACTTCCATATCCGTTCCCGACCTGGCTACAACAATTTGGGTATGTCCACCGCTCACCGTCAAACATAAAAAAGGAAAGGAAGGTTTAGGATCATCGATCAGATTCGCCAGCACATGCGCCTGCATGTGGTGCACTTTAATAATTGGTTTATTCAATCCTAATGCAAGTGATTTGGCAAACTGGCTGCCTACCAGCAAAGATCCTATCAGTCCGGGTGCACTGGTAAAAGCAATGGCATCAACATCTTTTAATTCAATACCTGCTTTTTTTATGGCAATATCAATAACAGGAACAATATTCTGCATGTGCGCACGACTGGCAAGTTCGGGCACTACGCCGCCAAATTTTTCATGCACATCCTGGTTGGCGATGATGTTGGAAAGAATTTTCCCATCACTACAAACAGAAGCAGAAGTTTCATCACAGGAAGATTCAATGGCGAAGATCGTGGGCATGTGCGAAATTAAAGATTAACTCCTGATGGCAACAACAGGATCGAGTTTGGAAGCCCTTAATGCAGGTATAATGCCAGCCACCATGCCTGCAATGATGCAAATTAACACCGCGAGGCCGATGATATCAGGTGAAAGAAAAACAGGAAAATCAAAAACATTTGTAATGATCACTGTAAGAAGAAATACAAGCAGGAGCCCGATCATACCACCAATAATGCAGAGGAAGGCAGATTCCATGAGGAATTCGGTAAGTATGATGCTTTTTTTTGCACCAAGCGCTTTTTTCAATCCAATTTGGGGTGTTCTTTCTTTAACAGTTACAAACATAATATTGGCTACGCCAAAAATTCCCACTATAAAAGCAAGCGCACCAATGGCCCATCCTCCGATGTTAATACTTGTAAAAGCAGGTTTCATCTGGGCACTAAGGCTGCTCACATCATTGAG